>JBEHXY010000075.1:0-12303 GCA_048498455.1 Planctomycetota bacterium
GCGATCGATGTGCGCTTCGAGCGGCGGGTTGTAGGCATCGAACCAGTGGGTGTTGCCCAGGCAGAATTCCAGCGCCCGCGTCGGCTTGACGTTCTCCACCCGGAACGGCACCACCGGCAGCTCCTTGCTGATCGCCCGCTCCACCTCGCGCCGCACCTGCGCCGAGGCGTTGGCGTGCTCCGAAAAGATCAGCACCATCACCTGGCTCTGCTCGATCCCCTCAATGATCGCTTCCGTCCACTCCGTGCCGGGCGTGATGTCCCGCGGGGCGATCCAGCACTTGATCCCCTGCGCCTCCAATCGGCTGCAGGTGGCGTCGGCCTCCGGCTTGTTGTACGTCGAGTAGCTGATGAACACGTCGAACGCGATCCGCGGCGCCCCCCCGATCCCCAGCCCCTGCACCTCGCCCGCCGCCACCCACGTCGCCTCGTCCTGGCTCACCATGTCGGTCGCTTCCACCTCCCCGGACGACGCCATGTCCTTGAGCGCCCGCGCGGTGTAGGGCCCCATCACGCGGGCCCCGCGACGCACGAAATACACGTTCCGACTCATGGCTGGTTCCTGCTGCACACAACAAGAAATCATGATACGTTTCCGGCCCGCGCCCATAAAGCAAATTTCATCGCGCCCGCGCACGCTCCTTTCCTCGTGACCTTTCCCCCGCCAGCCGCCATAATTCCCCCGTCTCCACCGGCCATCGGGCAGCCGTACCCCGGGCCTGATGAGTCCCTTATCCTCCGTCATCCGCTTTAACCGTTGGCCAACCATGCCCACTCTCCACCCCGCCGACCATCCCGCCAAGCCGCGCCTCGCCTATCGCATCGGCATCGTCGGCCACCGTCCCAACCGCCTGGCCGCCGCCGATCTCCCCACCCTGCGGCAGTCGCTGGCCACGGTCGTCTACCTCGCGGCCAAGCAGCTGGTCGATGCCGCCGCCGCCAACGCCCCGCATTTCACCCCCGAGCGACCGCTGCTCCGGCTGGTCACCTCGCTTGCCGAGGGCGCCGACCGTCTCCTGGCCAGGGCCGTGCTGGAAGATCCCCGCATCGCCGCCCTCCCCGTCGACCTCGCCTTCTCCTGTCCCCTGCCCTTTTTCCGCGAGGAATACGAGCAGGATTTCGCCCCGCCCGCCGCCCTGCAGGCGGATTCGCTGCAGGACTTCCGCGAGCTTCTCGAGGCCCTGCAAAAGCGCGCCGCCGTCGATGTTTTCGAGCTCGACGGCGCCCACGCCGCCGGGCCCGCCGCCTATGCCGCCGCCGGACGCGTGGTCGTCAACCAGTCCGACCTTCTCGTGCTGGTCTGGGACGGCCGCCACCACGGCGAATCCGGCGGGACCGAGGAAATGATCACCTTCGCCGCCACGGTCGGCATCCCGATCGCCTGGATCGACGCCCACGCTCCGCACCCGGCCGCCCTGCTCCATCCGCCGGTGGCCATTCCCCTGCCGCCGCCGGGCAAACGCCTCACCCCGCCCGCCGCCAACCTGGAGAGCGCGCTTCCGCGCGCCATCGCCGCCACGCTCAATCTGCCCGCCGCCGAAAGCGCGGAGCCCCATGGCCTGGCGCATTCCCACGCCCACACCCCCCGCGCCGAACGCTCCATCACCTTCGCCGATTTTCTCGCCGAACGCCCGCCGCGCTTCCGTTTCCCGGTGCTCTGGAAAGTCTTCCGCACCCTCATCGGCGGCTCGGTTCCCGCCGCGCCCGATCCCGCGACCCCCGCCCCCGCCGCCTCCCCGGCCATCGGCGCCGCCGCCGCTCGCTTCGGACCGCTCTTCGCCTGGCCCGACCGCCTCGCGGTGCACTACGCCGACGTCTACCGCTCCGCGTTCGTCGTCTATTACCTGCTGGCTGCGGCCGCGGTCGCCTTCGTGCTGCTCCCGCTGGTGTGCGGTTGGGAAGGCCGGCGGGCCATGTTCTGCGGCGTCGCGGAACTGCTCACGATTCTCACCATCCTGGCCATCGTTTTCCGCGGCCGCTCCCGCCGCTGGCACGAACGCTGGATCGACTACCGCTTCGCCGCCGAACTCCTGCGCCAGGTCCGCCTCGCCCTGCCCCTGGGTGGCGGACATCCCTTCCCGCGACTGCCCGCCCACCTCGCCACCTACGGCCATCCCGCCGCCTCCTGGATGGCCTGGTACACCCACGCCCACGAACGCGCCTTCGGCCTGCCCGCCGCCCGCCTCGACAAGCCCCACCTGCACGCCGCCCTCCACCAGCTCGAAACGCTTCTCCGCGAACAGGTCGCCTACCACCAGCAGAGCGCCCACCGCTACCACCGCCTCGAGCACCGCCTCCATTTTGCCGGCATCATCCTCCTCACAGCGACCCTCATCGCCTGCGCCCTGCACCTCTCCGCCGAAGCTTCCGAACACCTCCACTGGCTCTCCCCCAGGCTCCTGGCCTTCCTCAGCGGCTTCCTTCCTGCCCTCGGCGCCGCCATCGTCGGCATCACCAACCAGGGGGAGTTCCGCCGCATCGCCAAACGCTCGCTCTCCATGGAACAGCAGCTCTCGCAGCTCCTCACCCGCGTGCACAAGCTGCAAAGCGCCCTCGACGCCCCCGCCCCAGCCCACCCGTCTGCCCACCCGCCGGCCCACACGCCCACGCCCCTCCCGCGGCAGTTCTCCACCGACGCCGCCCTCCTCGCCTCCCAAGCCGCCCGGCTCATGGTCAACGAAACCCTCGACTGGCGGGTCGTGCTCCTCGACCGCCCCCTCGAACTCCACGCCTGATCCGCTGTAAATGCGAAAAAACCCGCCCGTAAGCAAAACCTGGCCCATCCGGAAGCTGTTTTGCGTTTAAGTTTTGCGTTTTCGATTCGATCCGCTATACTTCTCGATTCGCCGCCGCGCACCGAGCTGCCGACGTTAAGCATGACCCGAACCTAATCGGCGCCTGCGGCCTGACTTCTTTCGTCGGCAGATTGGAACAGGGAGATCCCATGAAAGTCCGTTCCTCCGTCAAGCGCATCTGCGAACACTGCGTCATTGTCCGCCGCAACGGCGTCCTCCGCGTGGTCTGCAAAGCCGACCCCCGCCACAAGCAGCGCCAGGGATAACTTCCAGTCCTGAGTGCAAAGTTCTGAGTCCTGAGGAGGGCTCCGGATGTCGCAACTCAGGACTCAGAACTCAGCACTCAGGACTTTTCAACAACCTTGGCTGGATCCTCCGACGCCGCACCTCGCGGCTTAGCAGCTTCCGGTCGCCACCAAAGGAACCCTCCATGCCCCGTATCGCCGGTATCGACATCCCCCTCGACAAGCAAATCCGCATCTCCCTCCGTTATGTCTATGGCATCGGCCCGGTCAATGCCATGACCATCCTCAAAGAAGCCAACATCGACCCGATGAAGAAGGCCCGCGAGCTCAACGAAGACGAGGTCGGCCGCATCGTCGGCATCATCGACCGCTCGCACCCGGTCGAAGGCGCCCTCCGCCGCCAGATCCAGCAGAACATCCAGCGCTTGAAGGACATCCAGTCCTACCGCGGTTCCCGTCACCGCCGCTCGCTGCCCGTCCGCGGCCAGCGCACCCGCTCCAACGCCCGCACCCGCAAGGGCCCGCGCAAGACGGTCGCCGGCAAGAAGGGCGTGAAAGAACTCCACGGCTAATCGCCGGTAATTGGTACATGGTAATTGGCAATTCGCTGCCGCGTCTTCGAATCCCCCAATTACCCGTTACTAATTACCAATTACCAGAACTCGGGTCAGGACTAGCCCGGCTTGTTGCCCGGCCCAATCCGTAAGAGCCCACTACTCAAGGAACCCCCCATGGCCAAAGCTGGCAAAAAGAAGATCCGCAAGAACGTCGTCAAGGGCATCGCCCACGTGAAGGCCTCGTTCAACAACACCCAGGTCACCATCACCGACGTCAACGGCGAAACCCTCGCGTGGGATTCCGCCGGCACCGTCGGCTTCAAGGGCGCCCGCAAGAGCACCCCCTTCGCCGCCACGCGCGCCGCTGAAAACTGCGCCGCCAAGGCCAAGAAGTACGGTCTCCAGGAAGTCGAAGTCCGCGTGAAGGGCCCCGGCTCCGGCCGCGAATCGGCCATCACCGCCCTGCAGAACAGCGGCCTGAAGATCACCGCCATCGAAGACAACACCCCGCTCCCCCACAACGGCTGCCGCCCCCCGAAGAAGCGGCGCGTCTAAAAGTTTTGAGTTTCAAGTGTCGAGTTTCGAGCACGAAACCGCACTTCTTGAAACTCGAAACTTGAAACTCGAAACTCAACCGCCCCGCGTGACCAGATGCTCTTTCGAGCGATAATCCGCCGGGCGATCACAGAAAGGAATTCACCATGCGTATTCGTTGGCGCGGCCTTGAGCTGCCCACCAAAGTCGAGCCCGACCAGCACCTCCTTTCCGACACCTTCGGAAAGTTCGTCGTGGAGCCCTTTGAACGGGGCTTCGGCACCACCGTCGGCAACTCCCTCCGCCGCATCCTGCTCTCGTCGCTCGAAGGTTCCGCCGCCGTCTCGATCAAGATCGCCGGCGTCGACCACGAGTTCGCCCAGCTCGAAGGCGTGATGGAAGATGTCACCGACATCATCCTCAACATCAAATCGCTCATCATCTCCATGGAAGGCGATCAGCCCAAGGTCCTCTCGGTCGTCAAGAAGGGCCCCGGCGTGGTCACCGGCGGTGATCTCACCGGCGATGCCTCCATCGAAGTCCACAACAAGAACCAGGTCATCGCCACGCTCACCTCGGAAAACGAGTTCAACCTCGAACTCGAAATCCACAAGGGCCGCGGCTTTGTCACCGCCCTCGAAAACACCCCCGAAGAGCAGATCATCGGCGTCATTCCGATCGACTCGGTCTACTCGCCCGTCACGCGCGTCCGTTACAAGACGGAAGACACCCGCGTCGGCCAGAAGACCAACTACGACCGCCTGATCCTCGAAATCTGGACCAACGGCACGATCACCCCGGAGATGGCCCTCGTCGAAGCCGCCAAGATCCTCCGCAAGCATCTCAACGCCTTCGTCCAGTACTTCGAGCCCGGCGATTCGCTCGATGCCGAACTGCCCGAGAACGACACCGTCGCCACCCCCCAGATGAACGAAGAGCTCCAGAACCGGCTCAACCAGCCGATCTCCACGATGGATCTCTCCGTCCGCGCCTCCAACTGCCTGGAGTCCGCCAAGATCCACACCATCGGCGACCTTGTCAAAATGACCGAAGGCGACCTCCTCAAGGTCCGCTCCTTCGGCAAAACCTCGCTCCGTGAAGTCAAACGCAAACTCCAGGACCTCGGCCTCTCCCTCGGCATGACCCTCGGTGGCGCCCCCGCCCCCGCCGATCACGCCCCGGCCGGAGCCCAATAACATGGGTTTCAAGTTTCCAGTGTCGGGTTTCGAGCATCTCGGAAGCCCCGCTCCCAGGAAACTCGAAACTTGAAACGCTGATCTAAGAACTAAGGAATGCTCCCATGCGTCACAGAGTCGTCGGCCGCCGCCTGTCGGTGACCCCCTCCCACCGTCTCGCCATCCTGCGAAACCTTTCGCAGTCGCTCATCGAGCATGGCGAAATCAAGACCACCCTCCCCAAGGCCAAGGAGCTCGTGCGCTTCATTGAGCCGTTGATCACCCTGGCCAGGAAGGGCACCCTCCACGCCCGCCGCCTGGTGATCTCGCGCCTCAACGACCGCCTCATGGCCGATCCCGCCGATGTCGAAATGCTCGCCGACGACACCGTCGTCCAGAAGCTCTTCAAGGACATCGGTCCCCACTTCAAAGACCGCAACGGCGGCTACACCCGCATCGTCAAGACCTCCCAGTGGCGCATCGGCGACGCCGGCGATATCGTCATCGTCCAGCTCGTCGGCATCGCCAAGACCCAGGCCAAACCCCAGGCCAAGGCCAAGGGCAAAAAGAAGAAAGAACCCGTCAACGCGTAACGCCGCCGCAACGCGGCGGTCTGCGACGACCAGCGTCGCGCTTCACGCAATGACGTCCTCGACTCCAACCGCATTCACCTTCAGAGAATTTTCTGTAGGTGAATGCGGTTTTTTTGTATCCTCATCGCTTCCTCTTTCAACCACCCTTTCACCAACCCCTTTTCGAGGACACGCGCATGGCCAAATGCACCGGTTCCAGCAACTGCAAGAATCAGGCGGAAAAAGGCGGCACTCTGTGCAAAGACCACATCCGCCTCAAAGCCAACGCCGAGCAACTTGCCAAGACCCAGAAGGCCCAGGAGGAAAAACTCAAAAAGGAAACCGCCGACAAAAAAGCCAAGGGCGCCGCCCTCCAGCTCAAAAACGAGCAGGACAAAATCGCCAAGGCCGCCAAGGTCAAGGAACTGGCGACCGCCTGGAATGGCCAGGTCAAGGCCGTCGTCACCGCCGTCCAGAATCTCCGCAAAGCCCACCCCGACGCCAAGGGCATCAACGCCGGTTCCAACAAGGATAAAAATGGCAAAGCCATCACCCCCGATATCCCCGGCGGCACTGGCAACCCGATCACCTTCGTCCTCCCCTCCAACACCCTCAACATCACCAAGGCCGACGTCTACGCCGCCATGAGTGGCTTCGAAGGCTCCGACTCCGGCTCCTTCAAGTTCCGCGTCTCGGAAGTCTTCGTCCACGGCCACTGACCCGCCCGTCCCCTCGACCCCCATCACCCGAAAACCCGCGCTCCGCTCAACCGGATCGCGGGTTTTCCTGATTTCGCCCGGCACTTTCTTTGCACTTCCTTCCGGTGTCTCGAACCCCGGAGGCTGCCATGGTCCGCAACACCCAACCCCCCGACGATCTCCCCGACGACGAGCACGACCACCTCCCCCCGCGCCTCTGCGACCTGTGCAACAGCCCCATCCACCCCGCCCGGCTCGAAGCCCTCCCCGCCACCCGCCTCTGCATCGCCTGCTCGCGCAAAAACCCGCCCCCGCCCATCGACCCCGCCACCCTCGACATCTCCCAGGCCAGCCCCATCAACAAAAACGGCTTCGCCCCAAGTGAGTGAGTGAGTGAAGAGCAAGAAGCAAAAAGTACGAATCCAGAAGCGACCATCTCCCCCCAACCTTCTTACTTCCTACTTCCTACTTCTCCGCAATCACACCGCCGCCACCAGAATATCCTTCTCAAACCGTGCCGAGTCCTCCACCCACACCCGGTACTTGGCATTCACCGCCAGCACCTTCGCCCGCACGTCGTCGGCCGAGAACCCGATGATCGGGTCCTCGCGCTTCCAGCAGCGCATGTCGTCAATCAAAATCGTATGGGTCTTGATCGGGTGCCGCCCGATCGCCTCCAGCTCCTCCATCAACGGTGACGCCTTCGCCCCAAGGGCCGTGTCATCCATCGACCAATGCCCGTCCAGCCAGAACGTCGCCGGCGTGTCGAGACCTTTCAAAATCTCCGGCAGCACCTGCATCGAATCTCCGAAATGCAGCACCACCCGCGGATCATCCTTGAACTTCCGCTGGCACATCGCGAAATACTTCGGCGAGAGCTCGATCGAATGCACCTTCCCGAACCCCGCCGCCAGCGCCGCCCGAATCCCATCCCCCACATAGCTCCCCGTCTCCACAAACACCGGGTTCACATACTTCGCAAAAATGTCCGCATTCGCCGGCATAGGGGGGCCTCCCAAAGAATCGCACCTCCTCTGTATCGACCAACCGCCGGCATTTTCACGAGCCCCCCGCACCTCACTTCTTCAACGCCTCCGCCTGCTGCCGCATCTGCCCGACCGCATCCGGCCGCACCGGCGCGGCCCGCACCTTCACCACCTCCGCGCTGTCCAGCGTGAACGCCCGCAGCGCCTCCGTCTCCCCCTCTGGCAGCACGATCCGCAGCGTCATCTTCTTCTCATCCCAGGTCCATCCCGCGCCCGCGGTCCCCATCCCCGCCGCCACCACCCCGGACCGCCCCGTGAAGGGGTTCACCGGCGATTCCTGGATGTAGGGCCCCAGCTTCGCCCCCGCCGCAAACGCCCCCGACGAATCCGTCGCCATCCGCAGCGCCTTCCAATCCGTCAGCGCCTCCAGGGTCGGCGCTGCATCGTTGTGCATGATCCGGTACAACTCCATCTGGCTTCGCAAGGTCAGCAGCGTCGATGCCGCCGACTGTATCCGCGCCGTCTTCCCCGCCCGCGCAATCGCCTCCCCCAGCTGCTTGTGCACCTCCGCCTCCAGCAACTTCGGCATCTCCCGCGCCACCTCCGCCTTGACCATCTCCTGCACTTCCGCACGACTGGGCACATGAACGCCACTGTCCACAGAGCCCACAACTGTCCGATTTCCCACCGTCTCGTCCGCCGCGACGCCCACGCCCGCTGCCGTAAGCACCATCACCACCGCCGCCATCCAGTTCCGACGCACCATGGGTTTCTCCAGAAAAAATCCCGCCGTTTCCCTTTCCTCGGCCCGGCACGCCAGCGGCTTAACCGGGGCGCCGTATCCGTCCGAGAAATCCGCCCGCCTTGCCCCGCGCCCCCGTCGGCACACGACTTCATCCGCTGCCCGCCGATTTTCCTTTCCATCCATCCATCGTGATCCTTAAAATCCACTCCCATGAATACCATCGACCTCAAAAGCGCCACCGTCGACTACTTCCATCAGGCCTGGCACCTCGGCAATGAAGCCGCCCTCGACAAGTACCTCCACCCCGACACCACCGCCCACGGCCTCGGCGCCCCCACCCGCGGCCTCCCCGCCTTCCGCGACTGGTACCGCAGCTTCCGCAACGCCTTCTCCAACATCTCCTGCACCACCTCCCACTGCCTCCGCGAAGGCGACCTCACCGCCATCCGCATCACCTTCACCGGCACCCACACCGGCCACTCCCTCGGCCCCCCGCCCTCCAACAACGCCGTCACCCTCCCCGCCCTCTGCCTCGGCCGCTGGCAGGACAACCAGATCATCGAATGCTTCAACGAATTCAACCACCACGCCCTCCTCACCCAGATCAACGCCCTGTAACGCGGCCCTCCCCGCCGCCTATCGGCCGCAGCCGATCCTCTCCCTCCAACCGCCCTCAACGGCCTTGCCACGTCGCGCCGTCCCCGTCCAACCTCCCCGAGACCCCTCCATGCTGCTCCGCCCCCTCACCCTCGCCGACGAACCCCCCTTCCTCGCCGCCCTCGCCACCTACCCGCCCAACGACCCCACCCCCTTCTCCTTCCTCTACACCCCCGGCATGCCCTTCGACCACCACCTCGCGCTCCTCGACCAGCACGCCCGCGGCCTCCACCTCCCCGAAAACCGCGTCCCCTCCACCATGCTCTACGCCTTCCTCGAAACAACCATCGTCGGCCGCGTCAGCATCCGCCACCGCCTCAACGACTTCCTCCGCCACACCGGCGGCCACGTCGGCTTCACCGTCGCCCCACCCCATCGCCGCCGCGGCCACGCCACCGAAATGCTCCGCCTCGCCCTCCCGTACTGTCAAGCGCTGGGCCTCACCGAAATCATGCTCACCTATGACGAATCCAACACCGCCAGCGCCAAAGTCATCGAGAAAAACGGCGGCCGCCTCGTCGAACGCTACCACGACACCCACACCAACACCCCCTCCCGCCGCTACACCATCATGATTGCCCCCACCCCTCCGGCTTAACGCTTTCCCACCCGCACCCAGCGGTCCCGCACCTCCAAGACCGCCCCATACTCCCCGGCAACCGCCGACTGTCCACCAACAACGTCTTCCACGTCTTCATGCAAACCTCGCAAAAATAAAAGGGAGATTCCCCCTGGGCCGCTTTCATTCGCCAGCGGCCCTACGCTCCGCCGCCAAGCGCCCCAGCGCCATCCCCACCGCAGCTGGACCCATCCGCCCCTCCGAACCCGTTTAGCCCGAGCGCCCTCTCACCGCGGCACCCTTTCCCTCCGCCGAAACACCAGCCCCGCCAGCCCGATTCCCATCACCAGCAAAGCCGCCGGCTCCGGCACCGCAATCTCCGCCACGAACATGTCCGACACTCCGCCATTTGCCCGGAACGCCGTCGTATCTCCTGCGACGTACACCTGCCCCTGTGGCCCCACTGCCACTCCGCGAACCTCCGGCACCCCCGCACGTGTCAATCCCAACTCGCTTAGCAGATTTCCGTCCGCATCAAATTCCCCCACCGATGCCACTGTCCCAATTTCCCCCGCCAGCCACTGGCCCCCAACCCAAATCCGTCCCTCCCCATCCAGCGCCATGGCATGAATCCCGTCCGTCGACGTCTCCCCAAACACCCGCGTCCACAACACGTGCCCCTCCGGATCCAGCTTCGTCAGCAACGCATCACTCGGGCCCAATCCCGTCCGGACACGCCCCGCCAGGTAAATGTTGCCCGCGCCGTCCGCCGCCATCGCGGTAAACCCCGCGTTCGGATCTCTCGTCGGCCTCGTCACCGTCAATGTGCGATGCCCCTGATCGTCATACCGCAACAGTGTCGGCACCTGGGCGGTTGCGTCCAGGTCGATGACATAGCTGTTCCCCGCGCTGTCCACCGCTCCCGCCGCCGGACTTACCACTGCATCCGACCACGCCTCTTTCCCCCTGTCGTCCCGGACGCTCACAAAGGGGCGGATCGGAATAAATCCATAGTCTGTCCCCGTCACCAGCAGCGTATTGGGGCTCCCCGACAACACGTTCAGCCGCTCAGCAGTACGATCCTGAAGCACCCCCGCCGTATCGTAGTGATACAGTCCGAATTGCCCGGAGACGTACACGCCCTGCGTCGTAACTGCGACCCCGTTGGCTGAATCCAACCCCGTATTGGGATCCCCATTTTCCTGGTCGATCGACTGTACCGTCCCGGCAGGCGAAAGGTGCGCCATCACCAGGTCCTCCGATCCCTGCTGCGCAGCGCCCATTTTGCCCGTCGTAAACCCGCCGACCCATAGCTGCCCCGCCCCATCGACCGCAATGCCAGTCGCCGCATCGAACCCACTGCTCCCAAACTGCGTATACCACCGCACCCCCAGATCGGCGCGCACCGCTCCCCCCCCTGCACATCCAACAAACAGCGCAACACACCACCGCACGTACGTTTTCATCGCTATTTTCTCCTCAACCATCCACTGCACGAACACACCCGCATCCGCACATGTGGTTCATTCATCCCCTCACACGCCCACATCTGTCAATAGAATTCCGACATTTCCTACACACTCTCGATAGCCGGGCCAGGCGCTTGTGCGCGCCTCGACGGCTTGGACCTCGCCGGGTGCCACGGGTACGGCCCAACCTCGGGGCCGTACCCGTGCCTCGGGGTCGCTCCTCAACACATTGCATCCTCTCCCAAGACTCCGCGTTGCAAGTCTCACCCACGATACGCCCCAAACCCATAATACTTCGGCCGATCATCCAGCCGCACATGCAGCCAACCCACCCCCATCCCCGCCGTGCTCAACCACACCGCCTTTTTCGACACCCGCTGCGCCATCGCCTCGCCCACCACCCGCCACAACTCCCCGCGCTGCTCCGCCGGCGCCCCGCGCACAAACGCCCCCAGATGCCCATACACGCGTCCCTCGCCAACCGCCTTCGGCACCACCAGCACCGCATCTCCGCCCAAATTGGAGAACGCCCCCACCGTCCCCGCACACGCCTTCAACTCCTTTGCAAACATCCGCGGCTCCACCCGCCGCTCCAACTGCGGACAATCCAGCACCACAAATTCAAACGCCCGCCCGAACGTCCCGAGCGTCACCCCCGCCGTCTCCCACTTGAATGCCCCAAACTTCACCCCCGCCAGAACCCCGTTGAACCACTCCCGAAACCCGGCATCCCCACGCCACGCCTCAATCATTTCCCGTTGCGACATCGCGGCACCCCCACGCCGCACCCCATACCGCACGCCGCGCCCGCCCTCCACCTCTTGGATCGAACAATCCCAATCCATAACCCCTCACAACTCCGGCGCCCACGCGCCTCCTCTGCTGATTCCATTCCCCGCCCGCCAGTTTATACTCCACCCCGCACCTCTTCCCTGTCCAAAGGAAATCTCATGAAAACCCCCACCACCCGCCGCCTTCTCGTCGCCCTCTCCTCGCTCACCCTCACCACCGCCGCCTTCGCCGATCCCGCCAACTCCCTCACCGTCGGCGAACACCTCACCAACCCCCTCAACTTCCACGACCCCGCCCCCATGCTCTCCTGGAGACTCCCCGCCTCCGTCAAAAAACAAACCGCCTACCGCCTCGAACTCACCGTCGACGGCAAGCCGCTGCCCTCCGACTGGGTCACCTCCGACCAATCCTCCTTCATCCCCTGGACCGCGCCGCCCCTCGCCTCGCGCAGCCGCGTCTCCTGGCGAGTGAACTTCCGCGACCAGGAAAACAAGGAAGCCGGCTGGAGCGAACCCGCCAC
>JBEHXY010000076.1:0-12025 GCA_048498455.1 Planctomycetota bacterium
GCCGTCCATTTTCGCGCGATTCTTGAGCCCACCGCCACCCGCGCCATCGCTGCCGGCAATGCCCCGTTTCCGGACAAAGCAGCGCAAAATGCATTTCCGTCCGCGGCCCCGCAAGCGGCGCCTGCCGTCGCAGAGGGGCGGCCCCTGTGAGCCACCTGCAGTTGGCCATCACGATCACCCTGCTGGTGCTGTTGGCGCCGCTGACGATCTCCTGGGCGCTTTGGTGCCTCTTCGCCCTGCTGGCGCTGCTCCCCGCCCGGCGCTATGCCGCCGCGCCCTCGGCCCTCCGGATCGACATGCTCATCCCCGCGCACAACGAGCAGATCCTGCTGCCGCGATTGCTCGCCACGCTGGCGGCGCAAAGTCCCGCGGGCCTGGCGCGTGTCGGTCGCACGCTGGTTGTCGCCGACCACTGCTCCGACGACACCGCCGCCCTCGCCCGCCAGTCCGGCGCGGAAGTCCTCGAACGCCAGTCAGGTCCCCGCGGCAAACCCGCTGCCCTCCGCGACGGTCTCGCCCTCCTCAATGCCACCGGCAACGAACGCGCGGTGCTGATCCTCGATGCCGACTGCACCGTCTCGGTCAACCTTCTCGAGTCCCTTGCCGCCGCCCTCGATGCAGGCCACCCGGTCGCTCAAGCGGCGTACATCCTCGACCCCGCGGCGCGCCCGGGCGAAGTGCGCGGCGGCCAGAAGCTCCACACCCCCGCCATGATCGCCTTCGCCCTCAAAAACCTCACCCGGCCCAAAGGCATGGCCCGCCTCGGACTGCCCACCCAGCTCTTTGGCACCGGCATGTGCTTTCGCGCCGATGTCCTCGGCGGCATCACCTTCGCCGACCACCTTACCGAAGACCTGAAAATCTCCCACGACCTCCTCCTCGCCGGCATCAAGCCCGCCTTCGTCGCCGACGCCCTCGTCCGCTCCCCGTTGCCGGAAGAACGCTCCGCCATGTCCACCCAGAAACTCCGCTGGGAAACCGGCCAGATCCAAACCTGGGCCAAGCTCCCGGGCATGCTGCTCCGCCTCCTGTTTCGCGGACGCGTCGGCAGCGCCCTATCGCTGATCGACTGGTCCGCCCCCCCAGTGGCCATGGCTATCGCGGCCTGGCTGCTGCTCACCTTCTTCGCAATCGTGGCGGCTGCCCTGCACCTGGCCTCCTGGTTCATCCTGCTGCCGTTCGCTGTAACTCTTGCGCTGCTCGCCACCTATGTGATCCTTGGAACCGCACAAATCGCCGGACCCGCCGCCGTCGTATCCCTCTTTGTGGCGGTACCGAGGTTTCTTCTGTGGAAAATCGCACTTTATCTCCGAATGCTTACGGGCCGCGGCGCCAAGACCTGGGATCGAACCCCCCGGGACCCAATCCGTCCGAATGCGACCCCTACGCCGCCGACCGTCGCCCAGCAAGGGGAACCATGACCCTCGCCGCCGTACGCCCGCTCCCCGGCACCCTGCCGCACGACATGCCCGAACGCGTCGACCTGCTGGGAATGCCCATCGACGCCGTCACCGAATCCCAGGCGCTCGACCTGCTCACCGCCCGCCTCTCTCGCGGCCAGGGCTCCTGGGTCATCACCCCGAACCTCGACATCCTCCGCCAGTACCACGCCAAGCCCGCCATCCGCGATTTCTTCCACGGCCCCTCCGCCGCCGACATCTTCCTCGCCGACGGCATGCCGCTGATCTGGGCCAGCCGCTTCGCCAAAATCGGCCGCGCGAAAACGGGACTGCCCGAACGCGTGCCCGGTTCCGGCCTGGTCTTCTCCCTCGCGCAGAAAGCCGCCCAGCGCGGCTGGCGCCTCTACCTCCTGGGCGGGGCTCCCGGCGCTGCCGAAGCCGCCGCCGCCGAACTCACCCGCCGTTACCCCGGGCTGGTCATCGCCGGCACCGATTGTCCGCCGATCGGCTTTGATAAGAATCCCGACGCCATGGCCGCCGTCAAACAGAAACTGCTCGACGCCCAGCCGGACATCGTCTACGTGGCCCTCGGCTTCCCCAAGCAGGAATTCGTCACCCAGCGCCTCCGCCCGCTGCTTCCCCGGGCCGCGTTTCTGGGTGTGGGCATCTCCCTCTCCTTCATCGCCGGCCACGTCAAACGCGCCCCCTCCTGGATCCAGCGCGTGGGCCTGGAATGGCTGCATCGCATGATTCAGGAACCCTCCCGCCTCGCCCGCCGCTACCTGATCGACGACCTCCCCTTCGCCCTCCGCCACCTCCTCCCCCACACCCTCAAACGCCGCCGGGGGCGGTAAGGCCGCTCACTGCATTTCCCCATTCGAATTTCGTCATTCAGATTTCATTCGTTATTCGTGCTTCGTCCTTCGTCATTCACGCACACAGCCCCGGCCTCTTCGCCGCCCACCCGTGCGCCTTCTCATACCACCGCCCCACGCGCAAGAGCGTCTTCTCGCTGAACGTCGGTCCCAGCAACTGCATCCCGATCGGCAACCCCGAACTCGAAAACCCGCACGGCACCGCCAGCCCCGCGATCCCCGCGATGTTGCACGTCACCGTGAACACGTCGCACAGATACATCGCCAGCGGATCGTCCGTCTTTGACCCGAACCGGAACGCCACCGTCGGACTCGTCGGCCCCGCGATCACGTCGCACTTGGCGAACGCATCATCAAAATCCTTCTTGATCAGCGCCCGCACCTTGAGCGCCTGCAGATAAAACTTGTCCGCATAGCCGGCGCTCAGTGCATACGTTCCCAGCATGATCCGCCGCTTCACCTCCGCCCCGAAGCCCTCCCCGCGGCTGGCCGCATAGAGGTCGATCAAATCGTCCGGCTTCTTCGTGCGATGCCCGTAATGCACCCCGTCATAGCGCGCCAGGTTCGACGACGCCTCCGCCGGCGCGATGATGTAATAGGCCGCGATTCCATACTGCGTATAGGGCAGCGAAATATCGATCAGCGTCGCCCCCTGCTCCTTGTACCAGGCGATCGCCTTCTGCACCGCCGCCTTCACCTCCGGCTCCACCCCCTCCACATCGAAATATTCTTTCGGCAGGCCGATCCGCAGCCCCTTCATCGGCTGGTCGATCTCGCTCAAATAATCCGGCACCGCCTCGGGCCAGCTCGTGGCATCGCGCTCGTCGTGCCCCGCGATCACCTGCAGAAACATCGCCGCATCCTCGACGGTCAGCGTCATCGGCCCGATCTGGTCCAGCGAACTCGCAAAGGCCACCAGTCCATAACGCGACACCAAGCCATACGTCGGCTTCAGCCCCACAATTCCGCACAGCGCCGCCGGCTGGCGAATCGATCCGCCCGTGTCCGACCCCAGCCCGCCAAACCCCAGCCGCGACGCGCACGCCGCCGCCGCCCCGCCCGACGATCCGCCCGGCACGCACGCCGGGTCCCACGGATTGAGGGATGCCCCGAACGCGGAGTTCTCCGTTGACGAGCCCATCGCAAATTCATCGAGGTTCGTCTTGCCGAGGATCACCGCCCCTGCCGCCTCCAGCTTCTCGACCACCGCCGCCGAATAGGGCGCATGGAAGTTCTCCAGCATCTTCGACGAGCACGTCGTCGTGCCATAGGTCGTGCACATATTGTCCTTGATCGAGATCGGCACCCCCGCCAGCAGCCCCAGCCTCTCCCCCGACGCCCGCGCCTTGTCCACCGCCGCCGCCCGCTCCAGCGACCGATCCGCGAACACCGAGTTGTACGCATGCAATTGCGGATTCAACCGCTCAATCCCCGCAAGCGCGAACTTCGTCGCCTCCACGCTCGAAAACTTCCCCCCGGCAATCCCCGCCGCCACCTCCCGCGCACTCATCGAAGCAAACTGGCTCATCCCAAAATCCCTGTCTTACAAATGAAAATCCAAAATCCAAGCCCCCCCAATTTTCGTGCCCTTCGTGTCTTTCGTGGCCATTCCCGTCGTCCCCCCGCCGTCCTTCGTGGCCCTTCGTGTCTTCGTGCCTTCGTGTTTCCGTCAGCCGCCCCACTCACGGCGCGTCGCTCGCCTTCCACGTCAGACTCCCCAGCACCTCCAGCGCCGTCTTGCGCTCGTCGGTGGTCCGCGCCGTCGCCATCGCATGGCACACGTCGCTCGACTCCGCCGCGCCCGGCCGCTTCAGCAGCAGCTCCGAAAATGCCGCCCCGGTGCTGGTCGTCCCCGTCCACTCCGTCACCACGTTTCCATTGAGCACGTAGCTCCGCGTGCCCGTCACCTTGTACGTGGCGGGATCGCTCTCCGCCTGGCCCTGCGCCGCGCCCGGCGCCGCCGGCGGTCCCACCGTGATCACCACGATCGGCGTGTCATTCGCCGCCGGCCGCCCCGCATACAACGCATACTGGGTCAACTCCCCCGTCTTCTTCATCGTGCGCGTCAGCGTCCGCGGCGTCGTGAACGTCCACGTCCCGGTGATCACGGGCGCGGACGTCTCCACCGGCGACTGGTTCGTCGGCTCGGGGTTCACCATCGGCCCCACCGGCGACGGCGTCCAGCGCGGCTGGTTCGGCAACTCCCGGTCCGGAAGGTCCGCCCGCGACGGGCTGTACCGCTGGTCCAGGTAACTCGACGACCGGCACCCCGCCACCCCCGCCATTCCCACCACCGCACACGCCACCGCAACTTTGCCAATCATCATCTTCGAATCCTTAAAACCCTTCTCCATTCCGTGGAACCTTCGTGGCTTGATTTCTTCGTGTCTTCGCCTGGGCCCGCTTCACCCGCCGCCCATCCCCGTGTCGAGCACCTTGGGCACCGCGAAATAGGGCCCTTCCTTCGCCGGCGCGTTCGCCAGCACCTGCTCCGTCGACAAGCCCCCCTTCACCACATCCTCGCGCATCACGTTCATCAGCGGCAGCGGATGGGCCATCGGCTCCGCCCCCGTGACATCCACCGATTTGAGCTGCGCCACGTAGCCCAGGATGCCCGTGAGCTGCGTCGCATAGCGGGCCACGTCCGCGTCGGTGAGCTTCAACCGCGCCAGCTTCGCCACATGCCGCACCTGCCCCTCATCCAGCCGATCCGTCGCGTCTGCCATGCAATCCTCTCAAGCAAATCGCCCGCCCCTCCCGATCAAAGCCCGTTTCACCGCCCCGCGCGCAGGGCGCATGAAAAAAAACGAGGCCGCAAAGCCTCGTTTTTACGTTACATCGCTTGTCCGGTCAATTGATCCGGTGCGCTTAAGCTTCGGTCTTCGCCGGAGCCTGATACACCTGCGACCGCTTCAGCCGCTTGGTCACCAGGCCCGAACGCAGCGCCTTGGCCGACGCCCACACCCGCTGCGGCTTGCCATCAATGAGCACCCGGACCTTCTGCAGGTTCGCCTTGAACTTCCGCGCAGAACGCCCCGTGATCTTGATGCCCACCCCGCCCAGGTACTTCGCCTTGCCGCGATAGGTGCACTGCCGCCCGATCTTCGTCCGACGACCCGTATAAACACATTCATGAGGCATAACGCACTCCCTTCAAATCGAGCCGGGCATTGTACAAAACCCGTCCCGCCAATGCAAATCCCTACAAAAAGAACCCCAAACCCACCCCCCAAAATGCCTTCGAACGCGATAGGGGCCCACAAACCAACCCAACCACTTCGTGGCCCTTCAATCCTTCGTGCCTTCGTGCTGACGCCGTCGTAGGCGTCGTCGTGGTCGTCGCAGGCGTCGCCCGCCGACTCACTTCCGCCGCTCACCGCTGCCCGCGATGAACGTCTGCCCCAGGAAGCGAATCTTCCCGAAATCCTCGCCATTGCGCGTGATCGGTGCCCGGTCCAGCGAAATCCGGTTGAACTCCAGCAGCGTCCCCTTGGCCTGCTCCAGCCGCATGATCGCCAGGTTGTAGTTCACCATCGACTGGATCAAATCCTGTTCCGCCTGCGCCAGCCGGCTCTGGCTGTCGAGCTTGAGCTGCAGGAACTCCGGCGTCAGCGCCACGATCAATTCCTTCTGCGTGATCGCCTGCAGTTCCCGCGCCGCCGCCACCCGGGCACGTTCCCGCGCCTGGATTTCCTGGTAGCTCGAAAGCATGTCACGCAGCTGCAGCTTCACATCCAGCACCACTGTCTGCGCCGCCTTCACCAGGGACGTGATCGCCTGCTGCCGTTCCAGCTTCCGCCGGGCAAAGGCCGCTTCGCTTTCGCGGTTGCCCAGCGGGAATTCCACGCGGATCCCCGCCTTGAAATCCAGGAAGTTTCCGAACGGGTTGAACTGCGAGGAGAACGCCTGGTCCAGCGAATTGTCCAGGCCCGTCGTCTGCACGCTCGCCGTCAGATCCACCTTCGGCAGCAGGTTGTTCTTCGACACCTGCACGATGATGTCCGCACGCTCCACCTGCAGCCGCGCTTCCTGCAGCTCGGTCCGCTGCTGGAGCGCCGTCACGATCGCGTCCGCCGTCGAAAACTCGATCGGCTCCGCCGTCGGACGGTCCGTCGGGTTGATCAGCAGGTTCTCCCGGATGTTGAGTTCCGGATCGTTGAGCAGGTTCTTCAAACGGTCGCTCTGGCTCCGCAGCTGGGCGAAGGCCCGGATCAGCGTCGCACGCCGCGATTCCACCGCCGCGATCGACTGGCTCACCGCGATCGCGTCCGCGTCGATGCCCTTGCGCGCGTCCACCCGCTGCGCCGTCGACTCCGACGCCGTCAGCAGCTGCTGCTGAATTTCCACCGCCGTCCGCGCCAGCACCAGGTTGTGGTACGCCTCTTCCACGTTCGCCACGTTCGTGATCACCGTCCGCTTGAACGTCGCCAGCGAAATCTTCCGATCCCGCTGCGCCAGGTACACGTTCGCCAGGTTCACATCCGCGCCGAACCCGCGGAACAGCGGCTGGGTCACCTGCAGGTTCACGTCGGCGGTGTAGGAATGCTTCAACGTCGGCGCAAAATTGCCAAACCCGTTGTACAGGTCCCGGTAGGCCACTTCCGCCGCCGCCTGCACCGTCGCCCCGGTGGGCAACAGCCGCCGGATGCCGATCTGGTTGTCGAATGTCTGGCCGTTCTGCACGAAGCCCGTCGAAATCAGCGGCTCGTCGGTGTTGGCCCACTGCGACTGCCCGAAGATCACCGGGTCAAACGCCGCTTCCGCCTCGACGATCTGCGCCTCGCGAATCCCGGGGTTGAAGCTGTCCACGCGGATGTCCAGGTTGTTCCGCAACGCCCGCGCGATGGCGTCCTGCAGGCTCAAATTGAACGACGATTCCGGCTGGTTCAGGGCCGCCGCCGCCAGCCCCACCTGGTCCGTCTGCGAATTTGCCGCGCCCAGCGGCGTGTTCGACAGCGGCGTGGGCGTCACCGCCGTCGCGCCCGTCGCCCCCTCCGGCTGCTGCGGCGTCGGACTTCCCTGCGGCGCCACCGGAATCGTCGGTGGGGTCGTCGTTCCGCCCGCCGGCACCACCGCCGTGTCCGCCTGCGCCACCTGGGTTCCACTCACCGCCGCGTCAGGACCCGGGCTGTCCACCCGCGCATATTCCTGCACGCCCCCCGGGATCGTCGGCATCTGCGCGTAGGAACCCGCCAGACCGCCCGTTCCCTGCCCCGTTCCCGTCCCCGTTCCGGTCCCGGCGCCCTGCGTCAGCGCGCGGGCGATCAATCCATCGGTGTACCGGCTTGATCCCACCGGCCCGCCGCTCGACAACGCCGACGTGCACGCTCCCATCATCCCCGCGCCGCTGACCGCGGCAGCCAACAAGAATCCCGTGAACCGGGCACGAACGATGGACGGACGGCGATACTGCATGCAGATTCCTCGGTCTTTAGGCCGGCTTTCTCACGAAAGCCCCACAATTCCTGATAACGTTCAGCTAGGGTAAAGAGGCGGATTATAGGTCATCCCCCCCCCATGTCCAAGATTCGCCGCCCCCTTCGCCACTTTTCCTCCAACCTGCCGCCGCCGACACCCTCACCACGAACCTTCACAGTTGCGCTCCCGCCAAAATTCCGCCAACCCCTTTGCCCCCGCCGTGTCCAATCCCCCAAAATCTTGTGACCGTACGCCCTCCGCTTTTGTCCCGCTCTCCCCTGCCTGCGGGCGTTGACCTCCTCCCCCTCTTTCGTGTCAAATAACCCGCCGCGCTTTACTCCCAACCCTCAAAGGATCCTATGGTCTACAAGACCCTTCACTGGTACATCTTCCGCGAGCTGCTCCGCATCTTTTTCCTCACCGCCAGCGCCCTGACGACCCTCCTGGCCTTCGGCGGCATGTTCAAACCCTTCACCAAGCAGGGCGTCGACATCCGCCAGCTCATGATCATCATGATGAACCTCATGCCGGCGATGCTCGCCTACGCCATCCCCATCGCCGCCCTTTTCGCCGCCGTCCTCGTGTACTGGCGCATTTCCACCGACAACGAGCTCACCGCCTGCCGCGCCGGGGGCATCTCCTTTTACTCCATCGTCACCCCCGCGTTCGTGCTGGGCGCCGTGGTCGCCGCCGTCGATTGGGGCTTCGTCAACTACGTCGTCCCCAAGTTCCTCCAGGCCACCGAGCAGGCGGTCCGCCGCGACGCCGCCTCCCTGCTGGTCAACCAGATCAACCGCCAGGAAAAATTCCAGCTCGGCAACTTCGTGATCTACGCCGATGCCGCCCGCGAAGAACCCTCCGGCCAGCCCGGCGTCAGCCGCGTCATCCTCAATGGCATGGCCGCCGCCCAGCTCAAAGGCGACAAGCCCCAGTTCCTCGTGATCGCCAAACAGGCCGTCGCCACCATCAACAATCACCCCGAGAACGGTTCCTCCGACTTCACCTGCAAACTCTCCGACGCCGCCGCCTTCGACCCCAACAACTTCCAGAAGGCCACCGGCTCGATCGACTCCTTCCCCCCCGGCAACCGCCCCATCCCCGTCCCCTCCTTCCTCAAGGACAAACCCAAGTTCTACAACCGCCGCGCGCTCCTCGATCTGAAGGAAGATCCCACCCCCTTCCCCGACGTCGCCAAAATCCTCGCCGACATGGAAGACCGTTACACCTTTGAAACCATCCAGACCCGCATCTACGAGCTCTGGAAAACCACCTCCGCAGAAGGCAAAAAGCCGCTGGTCTTCACCGCCGTCGACGCCGGCTCCCCGATTCCTTCCGAATATCGCGTCTACGCCCCGGCCGCCAACCTCTCCCCCAACCACACCGTCACCTTCCAGTCGCGCCCCAACGTCGCCCCCGTCCGCGTCGAACAATACATCAAGGGCATCCTCCAGAGCTCCTTCACCTGCGACGCCGTCGACTTCCTCATCGGCGAAGACCAGTTCGCCAACGGCGCCACCACCGCCAAGCTGCAGCTCCACGACAACGTCATGCGCCGCGACGTCATCCGCAAAATCGCCCCCACCCCCGCGGGCACCGTCGTGGTCTCCGGCATCCAGCTTTCCGATGACATCAAGGACGTCACCATCCCCGACGCCCGCCACCTCCTCGCGGAAAGTGCCGCCAGCTCCTCCCCCGACCTCCGCACCCTCGCCGACTCCGCCAAGGACCAGATCAACCGCCTCCTCAACACCATCGCCTCCGAATTCAACTCCCGCACCTCCTTCTCGCTCTCCTGCCTCACCCTGGTTCTTCTCGGCGCCGCTCTGGGCATCCAGCTCCGCGGCCGCAACCCCCTCGCCGTCTTCGTCGTCGGGTTTGTCCCCGCCGTCGTCCTCGTGCTGCTGATCACCGCCGGACAACAGCTCGCCGAAGGCGCCAGCAAACACCCCATCGCCGGCATTTCCCTGATCTGGGCGGGCAACGTCCTGCTCCTCGCGCTCGTCGTGGGCGTTTACTCCGTCCTGCTCCGCCGCTGATCCCGTTTCGTCTCTCGTCCTTCGTCTCTCGTCTTTCAGGTAACCATGCGTCTCCTCGACCGCTACATCATCAAAAACTTCATCGTCAACTACCTCCTCGCCCTCGGCGTCCTCGTGGGCATGTACATCCTGCTCGACCTCATCGTCAATTTCGACAACTTCGCCAAGGGTGCGCAGCCCGCCACCGCCGCCACCCAGGCCGCCACCTCCGCCGGCGGGGCCACCTTCGACGTCCTCTGGGACATCATCGACTTCTACGCTTTCCAGTCCCTCATCATCTTCCAGCAGGTCTCCGGCGCCATCCCCCTCCTGGCCGCCGGCTTCACCATGGTCCGCATGACCCGTCACCACGAGCTCACCGCCATGCTCGCTTCCGGCGTCTCGCTCTACCGCGTCGCCGCCCCCATCATCCTCGTCTCCGTCGGCTTCGGCCTGCTCTCGGTGGTCAACCAGGAATTCGTCATCTCCCAGCCCGTCGTCGTCGAAAAACTCCTCCGCAAACACAACGAGGTCAACTCCGCCACCACCCGCAACGACCCCGTCTACTTCGTCCGCGATGAGGACAATTCCCTCATCACCGCCACCGCCTACGACCCCGTCCGCAAACAGCTTCAGAACGTCCGCATCATCCAGCGCCGCAAGGATGGCTCCGCCCTCGGCCGCATCATGGCCGACACCGCCACCTGGGAAGTCCCCCCCGGCGGCACCGTCGAAGCCTGGGTCATGCGCAATGCCCTGATGATCGAAGACCGCCCCGACGCCGACCCCTCGCACCTCGCCGCCGGCAAAGCCCCCATGCTGGTCTACAACACCCCGCTGACCCCCAAGCAGCTCGACCTCATTTCCTCCAAGAAGGCCGTCGACTATCTCTCTTCCCGCCAGGTCTGGGACCTTGCCGAACGCTCCCCGCCGATCAACCAGCCCCCGCTTTACAAGATCATGCACCTGCGCTTCACCCAGCCGCTCATGAACATCATCATGCTGCTGGTGGGCATTCCCTTCCTCCTCACCCGCGAGCCCAACCGCCTCATCATCAACATGTTCTACTGCGTCGCCGTTTCCGTCGTGGTTTTCGCCGGCACCTTTGTCATCTTCCAGATGGGCGGCACCACCCTCGACCCCCTCCTCTCCGCGTGGCTCCCCGTGATGATCTTCGGCCCCCTCGCCGCCGTCATGCTCGACTTCATTCACACCTGACGACGCCTGCAACAGCGCTCTCCCGGCGCCGGAACGAAGAGCAGAGCCAGCACGCCCACCCCACCCAGACCCCACTTCCCTGCCAAGGGCCGGTTTCAGGGCGTTCAACCACGCCCCAGGATCCTGCCGCTCCCTTCATGCTATCTTCAGCTGCCGCAATGGTATAAATGCGGACCCCCTTTCCCGCCAAAGCGCCAGAAAGGGGGCCGGGCGGCACCCCGCATTAGGGTATAGTGCAGTTCTTCGACGTCCTTGACTAACGGTGGAGCGAAAACGATGTCCCAGCGGCGCATGCGATCCAAACCCCTCTCCAAGGCTTACCTCGAAGCCCTCGAATCCCGCACCCTTTTCTCCTTCGGCGTCACCACCGGCACCGCCCCCACCGGACAGTCCACCTACGTCATCGACAACGGCGGAAACGTCAAGTTCTCCATCATCAAGGGCGGTTCCACCACCAGCACCCTCCACCTCGGCGACATGTCTTCCCTCCAGTACAAAGGCAAGGAACTTCTCACCCCCTACTCCGCCAGCGGCCGCTACTCCCATTACGAGCAAGGCCTCGGCAACACCCTCACCGGCATCACCACCGCCACCGGCGGCGCCGTCGGCTCCCGCTGGATCCTCGTCACCTGCGACGACTCCACCGAACCCACCGGCGGCGTCATCCAGTACTACGCCGTCCGCGAAAATGACAACAACCTCTACCTCCTCTCCCTCCCCACAGACGTCCACAACGGCCCCGGCGAAGGCCGCTATATCGCCTACCTCAGCCCCTCCGTCTTCACCCCCGAACGCCCCTCCGACAACACCCCCCACAGCG
Organism: Planctomycetota bacterium; assembly: GCA_048498455.1. GTDB lineage: Bacteria > Planctomycetota > Phycisphaerae > WQYP01 > WQYP01 > CALCHA01. Next base: position 11,747 of record JBEHXY010000076.1, read on the forward strand.
CCACCGACGTCGTCTCCGCCATCGAAGGCTCCGACGTCTTCGGACACACCGACGGCGCCGCCACCGTCCAAACCACCAGCTCCAAGTTCTTCAACATGGGCCGCCGGATGATCGACAACATCTACCACGGCGTCACCGGCGTCTCCGGCGGCCAGACCGTCGGCGCCTGGATGTACATGGGCAGCCGCGAACATTCTGCCGGCGGTCCCTTCATGACCGACATCGACTTTCAATAAGGAAATCGATTTCATCCGGATCCAAAACACTGGGCGTACCGCC
>JBEHXY010000077.1:0-11955 GCA_048498455.1 Planctomycetota bacterium
CGGGTGACGGGTGACGGGGGTTGGGTGTCGGGGGTTGGGTCAGGGGATGAGGGCTTCGAGGTGGCGGTGGACCTCGGGGGGGAAGTTGTTTTTGAGCATGGGCCAGGCGATGCGGCGGTGATCGGGCGGGATTTTGTCGAGCGGTGAGGGCGCGTCGGGATTGCGTGCGGTGGCGGCAAAGGCGGCGGCGGCAGCGAGCCAGTCTTGTACATCGCCGTTGAAGGTGGTTTGCCAGGCGATGCGGAAGAGACGCAGGAAGTGGGAGATGGTGAGGTGCTGCTCGCCCAGGCGGATGCAGGGGTGCGGGGATTTGCCGAGCAATTCGCGCGGGATGCCATATTCGTCGATGTGGTGCGGCGTCTGGACATCGATGAGGTGGTGTCCGGCGGCGCGGGCGTCGTGAAGGAGCTGGCAGAGGCAGATTTTCGAAGCATCGGGGACGAGCGAGAACATGGTTTCGGCGATGAAGGTGCCGGGGAGGACGAGCCCGAGGAGGGCGCCGGCGAGTTCGCCAGTGGCCGCGTCGTAGGCTTCGATGGTGGAGAGCAGGCCGACCTGCTGCAGGGCGCGATAGAGGGCGACGACCTCGGCGCGCACCCAGGTGCGCGGCTTGACGGCGGGATCGCGCAGGAGGGTGACGATCGCCGGAACATTGTGCGTGCGGCGGAGGGTGAAGCGGTGGCGGGAGCGCTTCGAGAGCTTGTTGGCGGCCTTGAGCGTGTCGTCGTTGACCGGGATCACGGCGCGGACGGGAAGCCGCTCCCAGTAAAAACGATTCGCCGGATCGTAGAGCGGAAAAAAGCCCGTGGCATAGCGGACGAGGATCGTGAGCGGATCGGTGTGCGGGGCGACGGCCATGGGCGGAGATTACACGATCGGCGGCGAACCGGGGAGCGCGCGAGGGCGTAGGAAAGCGTACGCGCCGAGCAGGAGGGCATATGTGCCGATGGATCGCGATCGTGGTGGTGGGGGTCATGGCGGCGGCGGCATGGGCATGGTCGCCGCCATATGAGGACCACCGTGGCCGATTCGTGTCGTTGAACGATCTCACGGCGACCGTGGATTGCCACGACGGTGAGGAAACGCTGGCGATCCCGATAGCGATGACGGAGCGACGCGGAAGCGGATTCATCTTTGCAGTGCCGGCGGCGGCCCGGGATGTGCAACTGGCCATTCTGCCGGGCGCGACTTACTGCGAAGGACAATGGCCGACGCAGGATGCGACGGACCGGCTGAAGGTGATGACGCAGGCAGCGATGCTGACGCAACTTTATCCGGTGGTGGGGATGCTTTTCCGCCCCAGCTTGTCGCGCACAGAGCCACTGCCTGCGAACGCCGGCGGCGTGGTGGTGCAACAGAACGGCCTGCGCTGTGAAGTCACCGATGGCCGCACCGAGGCCGACTTGCTCCAGGCCCTGCAGCGTGCGGGCGTGAGGGCAGATCCGGGCGAGCTGCACACGTTTGCGGCGATGGCCGACGGGCGCCATTGCTTTGTGACGGTCGACGTGGAAGTGCCGCGGCTGGCGCAAGATGAGCAGTTGCTCCAGGACATGGGGTGGGCCCCTTTGCAGGATCACTCACAGACGGTGCAGATTTTGTTCCCCAGCAAGGCGCCGGTCCTGCCGGCGGCGCTGCGTGATTATCAGCCGGCGGGCATTGAATCGAACGTGGTGATCCGCGGCTACTATCGGCCGGTCCGTCCGCCGGAAAATGCGCGGTGGGAGTTGTACACCGGCGTGCGTCGGCGAGTGCTCTCGCATCGAAGCGAGCTGGTGGAGGGGAACGTTCGCTACACGCGAATGACCTATCCCAGCACGTGGCCCATGCCGGAAATCGACTTCGTGCCCCAGACCACCCCGCGGTTGACCTTCGCGGAAGGCATGACCAGCCTGAGCTCCGGGCCGCTTGTTGCGGCGGCGGTGCTGCTGCCGGCCATCGCAGCCTTGTCCTATGTCAGCGGCGGCATCGCGGGGGTCCTGGTCTTCCGAAACTGGCGGCGTTACGCGAGCATCGGGTTGTGGAACCTGCTGACGATCATCGCGGTGTGGGTGCGTGTCGGCACGGGCGGCCGCAGCGGCGGTTCGGAAAAGCTTGCCAATCGCTTCGCGCTCTGCTTTTCGATTGTCTATATGCTCCTCTGCCTGCTTTCGGAGGATTTCCTGCGGCGCCTGTGGGCGGGCAACCCCATCGGTTGACCACCGCGTTCGACAGGGCTGTCCGCATGGTTAAAATCCCCGCATGGCACAAAACGGCGCGATTCTGAATCTCACGCAGTACCTCGGGGCCCGCTTCACGGCGATGATGCTGGGGCTTTTTCCGGTGAACGCGAACCTGCGCACGGCGCGGGCCGTGGGCGCGCTGCTGTGGAAGGTGGACCGCAAGCATCGCAAGCGGGCGCTGGAGAATTTGCGGGCGAGCTTTCCGGAGAAGCCGCAGGCGGAGCTGGAATACATCGCCGAGCGCTCGATGCAGCATTTCATCGAGCTGGTGATGGACGTGCTGTTCACCACGCGGCTGATCAATGCGGAGAGCTGGCACCGGTATGTGCACTTTGGCGCGAGGCAGGCGGAATCGCTGCGGTTGATGCTGCGGGGGCGCGGGTCGATCATGGTGACCGGTCACTACGGCAACTGGGAAATCCTCGGCTACACGATGGCGACGCTGGGGTTCGAGACCTATTCCATCGCCCGCCCCATCGACAACCCGCACATCGACCAGTGGCTGCTGGGCGTGCGCGAAAAAAAGGGCCAGATCATTTTGAACAAGCGCGGCGTCACCACGAACGCCATGGAGGTGCTGCAGAACCACGGGGTGCTGGGGATCATCGCGGACCAGAACGCGGGCCCCAAGGGGATGTTCGTGCCGTTCTTCGGGCGGCTTGCGAGCACCTACAAATCGATTGGGCTGCTGGCGATTCAGCACAACGTGCCGGTGATTGTGGGCTGCGCCCGGCGGCGCGGCGATCGCTTTGAATTCGACATCATCGTGCAGGACATCATCCAGCCTGAAGACTGGCAGGATTATCCGCGCGACCAATACAGCGACGAGCTGCACTACATTACGACGCGCTACACAAAGGCGATCGAGGACTTTGTGCGCGAAGATCCCACGCAGTACCTGTGGATTCACCGCCGCTGGAAAACGCGGCCGAAGGATGAAGCGCCGGGGAGCGTGGCGGGGGTGGGTTGATGACGACCGGAGAGGCGGAGGAAATCATCGAGCCGGCGACTGCGCCGCGGAGCACCTTTCCGCTGGGCCTGTGCATCGCGACGGTGGTGGTGACGGGGCTGGGGCTCGTGTTCTCGGCGGGAAATGCGTCGTGGGCGGGCGATGGGAACGCCCTGGACGAAGCGTGGCGCTATGTGAACGTCGCGCTGGGGGCGGTGTGGCTGGTGGTGTGGCCGGCGGCGGCGCTGGGCCTGTCGATGGGCGCGCCGCGGCGGCCCGGGCGCGCATCGGTGGTGCGGGAACTGCTGGCGATTCTCATGGGGGCGACGCCCGCGGTGGTGGTGGCGGCGGCGGTCGCGTGGCCGGGCTGGCAGACGCTGTGGCAGGCCGCGGCGCTGCAGGGGGCGGTGGCGCTGCTGGCCCTTGGCGTGGTGACATGGCGGGCGCGGCGCATCGGCGGATTGCTGGGGACGCTGCTGATGGCGATGGCGCTGGGGCTGCCGCTGGCGGGGTACGTGGCGGCGGAATTTTACCCCGCGGCGAGCGGCAACTGGCGAGCGTTCATCCCCCTGGCGGCGCTTTACCGCGCCGCCGACGGCGGGGCGACGGATACCTTTCGCTGGGTGGTGGGCATCTTCGCGGTGGTGGGCGGGGCGATGTGGGCGGCAGGGCCGGGCGAAGACGATCAGCCATGAGCCGGCGCGGCGGGCGTGGGGTCGCCCTGCGTGGCCAGCTTGGGCAGGCGCACCTGTTCGGTGCGGATGTCGACGTAGTCGTGGTTGGCGTCGATGCGGTTGAAACGCATGAACAGGTCGTTGAGCGTCTTGAGCTTGGCGGCGTCGGAAACTTCGTAGAAGGTCGCCTTGCCGGGCGTGCGCCCCCACATCACGCAGGAGGGGGTGCCGTCGGCGGCGGTGCGGTCGGTCCGCAGGAGAATCCACGCCTGCAGCCGGTCCTTGCGGCCTTCGAAGTTGGTCATGTCGATGGCGAGGACCTGGTCGGCATAGTTCTGGTCTTTGAGCAGCGGCACCAGCTTCATCGCGGCGGCGACGTCGTCGGTGTTCCATACACCCGCGGGCGCCGGGATCGCCGGGGCGGCGTTGTCGACGTGCGGAAGATCGACGCCGGTGATGAGCATCAGCTTGGAGGCGGCCTTGCGTTCCTCCGGCGAGAACTCGCCGGGCAGGCGGACAAACTCCGGGTCGATCAGGTAATACTTGCCGGCGGATTCGATCCAGGCGGCGGGCTGGCGATACTCGGCGTAGATCTGGATGACCTGCGACTTGCGGTCGGGGCTGATGACGCGCTCAATTTTGGTGATCTTTTTGATCCACGCGTTGTTGCCCTGGGCCCAGTGGTTGACGCCGTTTTTATCGGTGCCCACGTAGTTGTCGTGAATCTCCCGCAGGATGTCCTGGTCCAGCGGATTGCGGAAGCGATCGTACGTGGCGGCGTCGCGGCCGGCGAGGGCGGCGGTCTCGTCGATGATGCTCTTGAGGATGTCCGGGTGCAGCCACCTGGGCATGTTCATGAGGCGGGCGCTGACGGCGATTTTTTCCGACTGGGCTTCCACCACGCGGGTGGCGTAGCGGTCGACGACGCGGCGGTAGACCTCGATCATGCCGGCGATGAGCACCAGCACGACGCACAGCGTCAGCAGCGACTGCAGCCAGCTGGCCCGCGGCTCGGGCGGTTCCTGGAAGGGGGCGGCGTCGGTTTTTTTGCGGAAAGGAAACATGGTCGTGCCGGCGAGCGGCCTTTCGGTTAGCGCGATCCGACGGCGGCGTCCCGCAAGGCCATGCGGGCCAGGCGGTCGCACAATTCAGTAAATGCAATTCCCGCCTTCGCGGCGGCCTTGGGCACCAGTGAATGGGTCGTGAAGCCCGGCATGGTGTTGATCTCCAGCACGTAGGGCTGGTTGGTGCGGCGGTCGACCATCACGTCCACGCGCGAAAGGTGGCGGCAGCCGAGGCAGGCATGCGTGTCCTGCGCCGCCTTGCGGACGGAAGAAAGCACGCGCTCGGACAGCGGAATCTCAAAAAGGTACTGCGTGTCTTCGCGGGTGTACTTCGCTTCGTAGTCGTAAAAGGGCGTGGCCGGCTTGACCCAGATCACCGGCAGCGTGCGGCCGTCGAGAATGCCGACGGTCAGCTCATAGCCTTCGATGAACTGTTCGACCAGCATGGCGCCAAACTTCGGCAGGGTGGTGGCGAGGTGGGCGCGGGCTTCATCGAGGGTCTTGCACACCTTGCAGCCGACCGACGAGCCCTCGCTCACCGGCTTGATCACGCAGGGATAGCCGATGCCGGTGGCGGGCGTCCAGTTGTCCTTGAACTTGTGCGAGTAGACCACCTGCCAGTTGGCGGTGGGGACATTGTGTTCGAGCAGGCGGCTCTTGGCGGCGGCCTTGTCCATGCCGATGCGGCTGGCGGCGGCGGCGGAACCGACGAAGGGCAGGCCGCGGGCTTCGAGGATGTCCTGCAGCGCCCCATCCTCGCCAAAGGTGCCATGAAGCGCGGGGAAGATCAGGTCGCAGGGCTTGCGGTCCAGCGCGCCCAGGTTGTCCGGCGCGATGTCCGATTGCCACACGCGGTGGCCCACGGTGCGCAGCGCTTCGGCGATCTGTTCGCCGGTCATCAGCGAGACTTCGCGCTCCGCGGAAATCCCTCCGCACAGCAGCGTGATATCGAGTTTCTTGTCGTCCATGACGGCTCCTTGAGGGCCGGAAATTCGAAGTCCCACGTGCGGAGTTCGAAGGCGGCCACTGATTTTTTCTTCGAAATTCGAGCTTCGAACTTCGAGGTTCCGGTTCACCAGATAACCACTTCGGTTTCCAGTTTCACGTCGAATTTTTCCTGCACCCTGCCGCGCACCTGTTCGATGAGCGTCAGCACGTCGCTGGCCTTCGAGCCTTTCTTGGCGGTGATGAAGTTGGCGTGCTTGCCGCTGACTTCCGCCCCGCCGACGACCGTGCCCTTGAGGCCCGCCTGGTCGATGAGCGCGCCGGCGGAAAGGCCGCGCGGATTTTTGAAGATGCATCCCGCCGAATGGTCGGCGAGCGGCTGACTGTTTTTCTTGTACATCCAGATTTCCTTGACCTTGTTGGCGACCCGCTGCGGGTCGTCCTGGCTCATGCCGAAGGTCGCGGAGAGGATGAATTTCGCCGTGATGTTGCTCTTGCGGTATTCGAAGACCAGGTCGTCCTTGGTGCGAGTGAAGACCTGGCCGTTGGTGTCCATCACGGTGACCGACTGCACCGCCGAGCCGATGTCGCCGAAGGCGCCGCCGGCGTTCATCTTGATTTCGCCGCCGACGGAACCGGGGATGCCCGCGAGGCATTCGAGGCCGGAAAGTCCCGCGTGGGCGCACTCGAGGACCAGCTTCTGAACGTCCTTTCCCGCCCCCGCCGTCACGGTGGTGCCCGCGTCCCTGGCCGGAACTTCCGCCTTCTTGAACTCCGGGGAATTCAGGCAGATCACCGCGCCGTCCACCCCCTCATCGTGCACCAGCAAATTCGCGCCCGCCCCCAGCACGTACAGCGGTATTTCGTTTTCCCGCAGGCGCGCAACGATGGCCTGCAGCTGCCCCACGTCGCGGGGCGAGATGAAAAATTTGGCCGGGCCGCCAAGCCCGAACCAGGTCAGCGGGGCGAGCGGAACGTCAGGCCGAACCTGCTCCCCGAATTCTTCGAACCAACTCATCGGTGACTTCCCAAACCGGGCCTGCGCCCATCGACACGACGAGGTCGCCCGGCTGCATGTGCGTCAAAAGGTAATCCTGGATCTGTGCGAACGTGGGGATGTACAGCGCGTCCTGCTGTCCTCCCTCGGCCTTGGCTGCGGCGCGGATGCGCTCGACGAGCATCTCCGAGTTCACCGCACGGCGGTCGGCCTCGGAATCGCGCACAAAGTAAATATCGGGAGCAATCGTCAGATCGGCGTGCGCGAAGCTGCGGGCGAAGTCGTCCAGCAGGAAGCGCGTGCGCGAGTGCTGGTGCGGCTGGAACACGCAGATCATCCGCTGCGGGCGATAGTGCTCGCGCAACGCCTGCAGCGTGGCGCGAATCTCCGTCGGATGATGGCCATAGTCGTCCATGATCGTCACGGGCGCTTCGCTCTCGCGTCCCGGCAGCGGCACCACGCCCAGCACCTGCGAGCGCCGATCGGCGCCGCGGAAACTTTCCACCGCCGCGGAGATCTGGTCCCACGGCACGCCACAGTGCGTGGCGATCGCCGCCGCCACCGTGGCGTTGCCCACGTTGTGCCGGCCCGCGATCGACAGCGTCAGACGGCCGAGTTTCTTTCCCTTGTAGCTCACTTGGAAGTGGGCCTTGCCCTGGTAGCGCCGGATGCCCGTCGCCTGCCAGTCCGCCGGCACGTCGATGCCGTAGGTCTCGACGTTGGCCTCGATGTTCCGCGTGGCCAGCGCACAATTCTTGTCGGTGGCGGAGACGATCGCCACGCCCGCGGGATCCACCTGCGAGAGGAACGTGTTGAAGCTGGCGTTGATCTCGGCGATGTCCTTGTAGTAATCGAGGTGGTCTTCCTCGATGTTCAGCACCACGCCGATGCGCGGGTGCAGGTTGTGGAAGCTGCGGTCGTATTCGCAGGCTTCGACAACGAAGGCATCACCGCGGCCGGAGCGCGCCGAGCCGCCGAGCTGCGGGCAGGTGGCCCCGACGACGAACGACGGATCCTTGCCCGCGGCCAGCAGCACGTGGGCGGTCATCGCGGTGGTGGTCGATTTGCCATGGGTGCCGGCGATCGCCACGCCATGCTTGAGCTTCATCACGCGGCCAAGCATCGCCGCATATTTGAGAATCTCGCAGCCGCGGGTCTTCGCCGCCAGCAGCTCCGGATGATCGGCCTTGACCGCCGCGGAATGCACGACCATGTCGGTGCCGTCAGGCAGGACGGCAGCGGATTGATCGTAGGAAACCGTGGCGCCCACTTCCGACAGGCGGCGCGTGACCGCCGAGGGCGTTTTGTCCGTTCCCGACACCCGCGCCCCGAAATTCAAAAGCATGTGAGCGAGCCCGCTCATCCCGCTGCCGCCGATGCCCACGAAGTGCACGTGCCGGCCGGTGAACGGGGTGACCTCCCGCGGCGCCTCGCGGGTCGCTTCCGGGGCGGGATCCGTGCAGGGCTTGAGCGTATGAAGCAGATCTTTCACGGTGTACATCACGGCTTTCTGCTGAATGATCGGGGGCATCGCTGTCCGCCTCCTTGCGGGTACTTCCTCGGACAGGGCGGCCCGGGTCCCACTGCCCCGGCGTTCCATGCCGTTATCCCATTACTATCGCGTGGAGTGCCGGACCAGCGCCAGAATTTCCCGGGCGATTTCGTCCGCCGCCGCCGGCTTGCCGGAAACCCGTGCGGCTTCTGCCATGCGCTCGCGCGTTTCGTCCTGATAGAGTAGCGAATCCAGGGCCTTTTTGACAGCTCGGGCGTTGGCCCGCGGCTCGCGCGCATCGTCCACAATCACCGCCGCCCCCGCCCGCGAAAGCTCCAGCGCGTTGGCCTTCTGGTGCATGTCCTTGTGGAAGGGATAGGGCAGCAGAATCGACGGCACACCGCAGGCCGTGAGCTCCGCGCAGGTGCTCGCCCCCGCCCGCGCGATGGCCAGATCCGCCACCGCCCACACGCTGGCCATGTCGTCGCAGTAGTCGATCACATGCGCCCGGATGTTTTCCCAGGCCGCATAGGTGAGCCGCACGTCCGCCGCCTGGTCCAATCCCGCCAAATGCAGGATCTGCCAGCCGGACGCATCGCGGCGCTCGAAAATCTCCCGCGCCGCCGGATCTTCCAGCAGCTTCAGCACCGCCTCGTTGATCGTCTTGGCCCCCAGGCTGGCGCCCGTCACCACCAGCGTGCGACGCTCCGGATCGATGTTCAGCCGCCGCGCGCCCTCCGCCCGCGTCCGCCCCACCAGTTCCGGCCGGATCGGGCAACCCAGCGGCTTGACCACCCCCTTGAGCGACTGCTGATACGCAGCGCCCAGCGGCCACTGCGTCACCACCACGTCGCTGCGTTTGAGCAAAAACCGATTCGCCAGCCCGGGCAGCGCATCGGGATTCAGCAGCACCACCGGCACCCGCGCCCCGCGGGCCTTCGATGCCACGTACGCCGCCGGTCCCGCCGCATAGCCGCCCAACGCCACCACGCAATCCACCTCGCCCCGCTCCACCCGCGTGCGCCAGAACGCACAACTCTCGCTCCACCCGCGCCAGAACCCCCACAACTTCTTCACCGATTTCACCAGCGGCTGCACCGGCTGCTTGATGTAATGTTCGCCGAATTTCGTCAGCAGGCGCTGATCCACCGGACGCGGTGTCGCCGCCCAGATCAACTCGATGCCCACGCCCTGCGCCGCCGCCTGCGCTTCGAGCGCCTCGGCCACCGCGAGCCCGGGGTACAAATGCCCCCCCGTGCCGCCGCCGGCCATCACCACCCGCAGCGTTCGCGGACCGGAAGCCGCGCGCGACCCGGTGTGCTCAGAAAATGCCACGGTCGGTTTCATCATGTCCAGGTGCGGATTTGCCCGGTGCGGCCATACCACGGTTGTCATCACATCCCTGCCTTCCTGCAGGCGCGGTCCATCGCGCCGGCTTGCGATTCTTTTACGAAGGTCGTGTTAAGCGGCGTCCTGGGCGCTGTGCAGCGGCACCGCCGGCGCCGCGGGAATCGCCGGCACCACCGGCACGGCGTGCACATCCACCGGAAAGCCCATCCCCGGTTCCGCCGGCCGCGTGCCATGACGCTCCGCCAGCGCTTCCATGCGGTTCACCCGCTCAATGCTCATCAGCACGCCGATCGCCAACGCGTTCATGATCCACCCCGTGCCGCCGGAGGAAATCAGCGGCAACGCGATCCCCTTGGTCGGCATCGAAGCCGTCACCACCGCCACGTTGATCGCCGCCTGCAGCCCCACGATCGCCGTGATGCCAAACGCCACCATCTTGCCGAAAAGATTCTGCGACCGGCACATCACGCGCCAGCCCACGATGACGAACGCCGCAAATAGCGCCACCACCATCATCGCCCCCATGAACCCCAGTTCCTCGCAGATCACCGCGAAGATGAAGTCGGTGTTGTCTTCCGGCAGGTAGCCCATTTTCTGAATGCCGTTGCCCAGCCCCAGGCCCCACCACCCGCCGCTGGAAATCGTCAGCAGCGATTCCGCGGGGTGATAACCGGCGCCCTTCATATCCGCGAACGGATCGAGGAACGCCACCATGCGCTTGTACCGGAAGGAGGTGGGATCGCGGAAAATCGCCGCCCACACCACGAACACGCCCGGCGGGATCAGCATCGCCACGTGCCACCAGCGGCAGCCGGCCATGAAAATCATCGCCGCCGCGACCACCGAAATCAGGGCCGCCGTTCCAAAGTCTTCCTTCAACACCAATGCCGCGCAAGCCCCGAACCCCGTCACCAGCGGCACAAACCCCCACGACCAGCGCCGCGGCGTGTAGCCCAGCCACCACAGGAAAATCCCGATCCCAATGCTGGAACAGGCCACCACCGTCTGGGCCACCAGCAGCCGGAACGCCCCGTTGTGCTCCGGCGAAAACGCGTGCATTGAGGCCACCATCTGCGGCCGCACCAAAAACACGCCGAAGCCCAGCGTAAAGAGCATCAGCGGCACCGCCGAGAGCCCAAAACTGTCAATCTCGTCGCGGTAATGCACCGCATACGCCGCCACAAAGAGCACCAGCGACAGCTTCGCCAGTTCCGACGGCTGAAAGCCCAGCGGCCCGATCGCAAACCAGCGCCGCGCGCCGTTGATCTCCTTGCCCATCGGCGTGACCAGCACCGCCACCAGCAGGCCGACCGTCAGCACCGACAGCCACACCGCCGGACTTCGCAGCAGCGCCAGCCGCCCCCCGATTTTCCCCAGGAAGACGCGGTAATCGAGCCGCCACATCGCGGTCATCGCCAGCAGCGACACGATCGCGTGAATCGCATTCTTGTTGCTGAAGGACTGCACCAGCCAGTGATCACTGGCCCCCCGCACCCGCGAATCCGCGCTCTGCACCATCACCAGGCCAAAGCACAACAACGCGGCCGTGATCAAAAACAGCAATTGGTCCAGCGACAGCGACAGCGGCGTGAGCACAAACCGCGACCGCCCCGCATAGGCACGCACCGGAACCGCCGTCACCAGCGCCGGCACCACCTCCATGCCCCCCTCCGCCCGCCTGGGAAACGTGGCCCGGGTCGGCCACCGATTCGCTTGTTTGGTCACCGGCATGCAATTCACGCGCAATAAACGCTTCTTACCCCCCGTCCATCGGCCCAGAACGGCGGTCGGGTGTACTTTTTATCAGAACCGAGCGCGAGTTGGTAATTGGTAAATAGTAATTGGTAAGTGGCTGTCGCCGAAGAATGGGGCCCCCACCGTCCGCGTCAGCGAATTACCATTTACCAATTACAATTACCAATTACCCGTCACCCTCCCGTCTCACCGCAGCTTCACCGTCGCCAGCCCGAACGCCGCGCACAGCGCACTGATCAGCCAGAACCGCACCACCACCTGCTGCTCGCTCCACCCCTTCAAATGAAAATGATGGTGGATCGGCGAGCACAGGAAAATCCGCTTGCCCCCCGTCGCCCGGAAGTACCCCACCTGCATCATCACGCTCCCCGCCTCAATTACGAAAATCCCCCCGATCAGCAGCAGCATCGGCTCCTGCCGAATCACGATCGCCACGTACCCGATCACCCCGCCCAGCGCCAGCGACCCCGTGTCCCCCATGAACACCTGCGCCGGGTTGCAGTTGTACCA
>JBEHXY010000078.1:0-11914 GCA_048498455.1 Planctomycetota bacterium
GGCTTCACTCATCGAACGCCTTCCTTCTCGTTGCAGGGCGGTAGGACGTCGTCGAGCGAACACACCGGCGGGGTTGCCGGGCCGCATTGGGCGGTGGGGTTATGCGCGGATAAGCGTCTGGTGGCGGGAGGCGCCGATGGAGACGATTTTCACTGGAACGCCGATGTGGTGTTCGAGGCGTTCGACGTATTTTTTGGCGTTGGCGGGGAGGGCGTTGAAGTCGGTGATGCCTTCGAGGGATTCGGAGAAGCCGGGGATGGTTTCGTAGACGGGCCTGGCGTGCTGGAGGTCGAGGGCGTCGGCGGGGAACCAGTCGGTAGTCTGGCCGTTGAGGGTGTAGTGGGTGCAGATCTTGAGCTCGTCGAAGCCGGAGAGGACGTCGAGGAGCATGATGGCCAGGCCGGTGGCGCCGGTGATGGCGGCGGTGTAGCGGAGGGCGACGGCGTCGATCCAGCCGCAGCGGCGGGGGCGGCCGGTGGTGGTGCCGTACTCGTGGCCGCGTTCACGGATGCGGTTGCCGATGTCGTTGTCCTGCTCGGTGGGGAAAGGTCCGGAGCCGACGCGGGTGGAGTAGGCCTTGACGATGCCGATGGTGGAATTGACCGCGGCGCCGGGCAGGCCGGTGCCGACGGAGAGGCCGGTGCCGCAGTTGGAGGAGGTGACGAAGGGGAAGGTGCCGTGGTCGAGGTCGAGGAGGACGGCGTTGGCGCCTTCGAAGAGGATGCGTTTGCCGGCTTTCCAGGCGGTGTGGAGGAGGCGGGTGGTGTCGGTGACGAAGGGGCGGAGCTGTTCGCCGCAGGAGCGGTACTGTTCGAACATGGGCTGCCACTGGAGGAGCTGGTCGGGGCCGGCGCCGTAGAGGGCCTTGAAGGTGGCGTTTTTGAGTTCGACGATGCGCGGGAGTTTTTCCTTGAGGCGGGCGTCGTCGAGGAGATCGACGAGGCGGATGGCGGTGGAGCGGTTGGCCTTGTCGGCGTAACAGGGGCCGATGCCGCGGCCGGTGGTGCCGATTTTTCCGCCGCCGGCGGCAGCTTCGCCGAGCTGGTCCTGCAGCTTGTGGTAGGGGAGGACGACGTGGGCGTTCATGGATATTTTGAGGTTGTTTTCGATTTTGACGCCCTGGGTGATGAGGGTGTCGATTTCCTCGAGGAGCTTGATGGGATCGATGACGACGCCGTTGGCGATGACGGAGGTGCAGTCGGGGCGGAGGATTCCGGAGGGGATGAGATGGAAGGCGTATTTTTTGTCGCGGACCTTGACGGTGTGGCCGGCGTTGGAGCCGCCGTTCCAGCGGACGGCGAAGTCGAATTCCTCGGTGAGGAGGTCGACGATTTTGCCTTTGCCCTCGTCGCCCCACTGCATGCCGACGATGGAGGTGTTTCCGAGATCGCGCAGGGGGGACAGCATGGCGGCTCTTTCGGTTGTGACAACATGTGGAAAGTGTGAAGCACTGGAGAGTAATGAGGGGTCGGCATGGTTGCAAGCGTGGCAAATTCGACGTCTGAGCCGTTTGACTCTCGGGGGGGAATTAGGTACATTACGCGACTCGAAATCGTGTAAGAAACACAAGGATCGCAGTCATGCCCAAGCCCCGCCGCCGTCGCAAGGTCGGTTCCAAGAAGCGCCACCAGAAGTGGAAGGCTCGTCACCACATCCAGTGATGCATGGTGGGGGGGCGTTGGCGGCGCGGGATAAGTTCGCGGCGTCAGCAGACAATAGATGGCAGGATAGGTCCGTGCTCCCGAAAGGGTGCACGGGCTTTTTTTGCGCTGGCTCCCGCGACGACGACTTTAAACACGAAGACACGAAGGGGCACGAAGGACGGCGGGGGGACGGGGCGACGGGGGGACGGATAAATCTTCCACAAATGGACACGAATGGACACGAATTTGGGCGACGGGGACGACGACGGGGCGACGTGATCGGCCACGAAAGTCAGGAAGGACACGAAAGGGGTTGAGGGGAGATGGTGGTTCGGGGGGGAGGGGGGCTACCAGGTGACTTTGTTTTCGTAGTGGACGGTGGCGGTGCCGTTGGGGGTGATGGTGCCGATGGGGTAGGCGGGGAGGTTGGATTTGGCGAGGTGGGCGGTGATGGCGGGGGCGGCGGCGGGGGTGCAGACGATGGTCATGCCGATCCCGCAGTTGAAGGTGCGGAGCATGTCGGCGTCGGGGACCTGGCCGAGCTCGCGGATGCGTTTGAAGAGGGGGAGGATGCGGAGTTTTGAGGCGTCGATCGTGGCGTCGAGATTGTCGGGGAGGATGCGGTTGAGGTTGCCCGCGATGCCGCCGCCGGTGATATGGGCGATGCCATGGAGGCCGCCGGCGACGTTGTCGGAGAAGAGTTCGCGGAAGGGTTGGTAGTAGCAGGTGTGGGGGCGAAGGATGGCGTCGAGGAAGGATTCGGATTGGCCGGTGCGGGAGGTGATTTGTTCGTGGATGAGGGCAGGGTGCTGGGCCATAAGGGCGCGGACGAGGGAGTAGCCGTTGGTGTGGAGGCCGTTGGAGGGGACGGCGAGGACGGTGTCGCCGGGCTGGATGGTGCGGCCATCGAGGATTTTGGATTTTTCGACGACGCCGACGATGGAGCTGGAGAGGATGTAGAGGCCGGCATCGAGCACGCCGGGCTGTTCGGAGGTTTCGCCGCCGATGAGGAAGCAGTCGTTGGTGCGGCAGGCGTCGTTGATGGCCTGGACGAGTTGGGTGACGGTGTCTTTTTCGAGTTTGCCGCAGACGATGCAGTCCTGGACGCAGACGGGTTTGGCGCCGACGACGATGATGTCGTCGATGAGGTGGTTGATCATGTCAAAGGCGATGGAGGCGGGGCGGCCGTGCTGGAAGGCGATCTTTTGTTTGCTGCCGGGCTCCTCGGTTTTCATGACGAGGACGGGCTCCCTGATGCCGGGGAAGGAGGCGTCGAAGAGGCTGGCGAAGGCGCCGGGGCGGTGGAGGATGCGGGGGTCCTTGGTGGCCATGGTTTTGGCCATCTGCTGCTTGGCGGCGTCGGCGTTGTCGATGTTGACGCCGGCTTTTTCGTAGGAAAGGGCCATATTGAAAACTCGAAACTCGAAACTCGAAACTCGAAACCTTTTGGGAGCGTCGGGGTGGATGGGGATTATAGGGGTTGGGTAGGAATGCAAAAGCCCAGGGATTGCGATCCCTGGGCTTTGGGGGTTTTGAGGGGATGGCGGTTGTGGTTTACATGGGGGTGGCCTGGCTCACCGTTTTCTTTTGCAGGGTGCGGATGCGGTTGATGGCGGCGAGGTAGGCCTTGGCGGAGGCTTCGAGGATGTCGGTGGAGACGCCGCGGCCGCGGATTTTGCGTTCGGAGTGGACGAGCTCGACGGTGGCTTCGCCCTGGGCGTCCTTGCCTTCGGTGACGCTGCGGACTTCATAGTTCACCAGCTCGGCGCTGATGTGGGTGATGCGCTGGATGACCGCGAACATGGCATCGATCGGGCCATCGCCGATGGCGGCGTCGGTGATTTCCTCGCCGTTGGAATCGAGCAGGGAGACGGTGGCGGTGGGCATGCCGCTGGTGCCGGCGACGACCTGGACGCTCTTGAGCTTGAAGAGCTGCTCGACGTTTTCCAATTGCTCTTCAACGATGGCCTCGAGGTCTTCGTCGTAGATTTCCTTCTTCTTGTCGCAGAGGGTTTTGAACTTGTCGAAGGCCTTGTTCAATTCCTCTTCGGTCAGGCGGTAGCCGAGTTCTTCCAGGCGTGTCTTGTAGGCGTGGCGGCCGGAGTGCTTGCCCAGGACGTTGCGCGACTGGGCCCAGCCGACGTCGGCGGGGACCATGATTTCGTAGGTGCTTTTGTGCTTGAGCATGCCGTCCTGGTGGATGCCGGACTCGTGGGCGAAGGCGTTTTCACCCACGATCGCCTTGTTGCGCTGCACGTGCAGGCCGGTGAGGGTGGAGACGAGGCGGCTGGTGGGGACGAGCTTTTTGGTGTTGATGCGGGTGGAGTAGGGGAAGGTGTCGTGGCGGGTTTTGAGGGCCATGACGATTTCTTCCAGGGAGGCGTTCCCGGCGCGTTCGCCGATGCCGTTGATGGTGCATTCGACCTGGCGGGCGCCGCCGGCGATGGCGGCCAGGGAGTTGGCGACGGCCAGGCCCAGATCGTTGTGGCAGTGGGCGGAGAAGATGACTTTGTCTGCGCCGGGCACGTGCTTGATCAGGTAGGCGAACATGCGTTCGTGTTCCTGCGGGGTGGCGAAGCCGACGGTGTCGGGGCAATTGATGGTGGTGGCGCCGGCTTCGATGGCGGCGTGGACGACTTCGGCCAGGTAATCGAGCTCGGTGCGGGAGGCGTCCTCGGGGGAAAACTCCACATCGTCGACGTAGGAGCGGGCGAGCTGCACGTTCTCGCGGGTCATGCGGATGATTTCTTCCTTGGCCTTTTTCAGCTTGAATTCGCGGTGGATCTTGGAGGTGGCGCAGAAGACGTGCACGCGGCCTTTTTTGGCGTGCTTGACGGCTTCGCCGGCGCGGCGGACGTCTTTTTCCGTGCAGCGGGCCAGTCCGGCGATGGTGCAGCCGGTGATTTCGGCGGCGATGGCGGTGACCGATTCGAAGTCACCCTGGCTGGTGATGGGGAAGCCGGCCTCGATGATGTCGACGCCGAGCTGCTCGAGGGCCCGCGCGATTTCCAGCTTTTCCTTGAGGTTCAGCGATGCGCCCGGCGACTGCTCGCCATCGCGCAGGGTGGTGTCAAAGATGCGGATCGTCGGCGACTGGCCGGGGGCAGGGTGGGTGGGCGTCGACATGGAAGACTCCTTAGCAGGGCCCCTCAGAATAATGAGTGGGGGACCCCAAGGGAACCCGTACGAGACCATCGCGGCGAGGCCCACGGCGGGCCTCAAAAGAAAAACCCCGCGAGGGCCACTCGCGGGGTTCCTGTTTTTGCCAAAACGGTGATGACCCTACGAGCGATTCGCGGTTAGCGGAAGAAGCTGAAGCTGAAGGCTGGCGGTCATCATGGTGATCTATATATCGGCTTTTGCGGGGGAAAGTCAAGAGGAAACCCGCGCAGGCGAAGAATGTGCAGGGTTACTGCGCGGTGAAGACGCGGGTGGTGGCGCCGCCGGGGGCGATGGGGATGCGGGCGGGCCGGCGGCATTTGGGGCAGTGGCCGGCGTAGGCGGTGGCGGCGGCGTTGCGGTAGATCGGGGCGTAGACGCCGCAGCAGCGAAAGTGGATGGAGAGATGGTTGGTGCGCGTGGCGGGCTCGGCGGATTGCTCGCTTGAGGGTGGGGGTGGGGGTGGGGCGCTGGAGAGATCGAGCACGTAGTCGCGCGGGTCGGAGTTGTCGGGTGGGGGGGTCATAGCACTCGCAGCATGTGGTTGCGGACGGCTTCGTACTTTTTATCGGCTTTGACGGCGAGTTCGTATACGCGCTTTTTTACGGCGGCGGCTTCGTCGGCGTTGGGAAGCAGCGGGAGGTTCACCCGGACGTTGAGTTCGGAAGCGTGCACGGTGGCGTGGGCGTAGGTGGCAGCGATGCCCAGATCGGAGAGGAGGAGCTTGTTGGTTTTTTCGAGCAGGCCGGCGCAGAGCTCCAGGATGTTCTCGGCGATGGCGCCGGCGGTCTCCGGGGCGCGGATGGCGGCGACGACGACCGCTGCGTAATCGGGGTGGGCCAAGCGCTCGGGCTGCGGGAGTTTGAGCATGCCGGAGAGCGCCTCGTAAGCGGCGACATCCTCGGCCATGAGTTCCTCGAGGAGCTGGCCGGCGGTGGTGAGTCTGGCGATGGCGGCCTGGAGTTCCGCCTCATAAGGGGCGAAGGATTTCTTTCCGGCGGTGTAGCGGAGGGCCATCGTGGCAAGGCCGGCGGCGAGGGCGCCGCAGAGGGCGGCGACGGATCCGCCGCCGGGCGTGGGCTGGCGGGCGGCGGTGGCGGCGATGAACTCGCGCACGGGCAGGTCGAGGATGTCGGGCATGCGGGTCCTTTGGCTGGCGGTCACTTGGCGGTGGGCGTGGTGATGACGACGGTGGGGGCGGCCAAGTATTTGTTGGCGACGCGGATCACATCGGCGCGGGTCACTTTGCCGATGGCTTCGGCGAAGCGCGTCTCCTCCTGGTAACCGAGGCCCAGGGTTTCGTCGATGGCCCGGGCGGCGCCCTTTTCGGCGATCGTCTGGTTGCTCAGGCGCTGTCCGGTGATGGCCTGGTCGCGGGCGACGGCGAGGGCGTTGTCGGTAAAGGTGCCGGCCTTGGTGTCGGCGACGATCTGCTCGATGGTGGCGACGATCTTGTCGGTGTTCTCGGGTTCGCCCAGCGCGGCGATGAGGAACATGCCGGTGGCGGCGCCGGGCACGTTGTTCGCCTGCACGACGTACACCAGGCCCTTGCCGCGGAGGGTGTCGAAGAGGATGGCCCCGGCCGAGGAGGTGTAGCCGCCGAGGTAGGTTTGCAGGACGGTGAGGGCATAACGGTCGGGACTGTCGGCGGTGGCGCCTGGGCCGTAGGCGAGCATCACGGTGGCGGATTCCTTTTCGGTGTGCTTGATGGCGCGGTGCGGCGCGGCGGGTGTGCTTTGCAGCGCCAGCGGCGGCGCGTTGTCGGGGATGGCGGCAAACGCGCCGGCCCACCTGGCGGCGGCCTCGGGCTCGACATCGCCGGAGATCGCGAGCACCGTGTGCCTGGGATCGCGGAAGAATTTCTCGTAGTGGGCGCGGAGGTCTCGGGCGGTCACCTTGGAAACCACGCCGATGTCGCCGGAGGACAACCGTTTGTAGGGCGAGGCCTGGTAAAACTCCTGCCGGGTGAACTTCATGGCCTCGCCGAACCAGTCCTCGGTGGCCTGCTCGACAGCGGCCATGAGTTGCGGCCGAACGCGTTCCATTTCGTCGTCGGCGAATCTGGGATGGAGCGCGACCTCGGCGAAGAGGTCAAAGGATTCGGCCGCCTTGTCCTTCAGGCAGTCCATCGAGAGGGAGAAGGCGTTGTTGCCCGATTCGCTGCGGAGCGAGGAGCCGCTGCGGTCGAGGAAGTCGGCGATCTGTTCGTGGGTGCGGGAGTCGGTGCCGCGGGTCATGAGTTCCATCATGGCCGCCCCGATGCCGTTGTTGTTCTGGTCTTCGGCAAGCAGGCCGCCGAGGGTGTAGAGCTGAAAGCTGACGACGGGCGCGGCGGCGTTGCGGGTGATAAGCACGGTGAGGCCATTGGGGAGCACGGTCTTGCGGACGGCGCCCTCGGCCTGGACGACGCTCGCGGCAACGCGGGCATTTTCAGCAAAGGGGTCCCTGGCCTTCAGCGGCAACAGCGCGGTGGTGAGCATGCGCTCGCGGCGGATGAATTTCGCGGCGGCGGCCTTCACCTGCTCGGCGGTCACCTGCTGCAGGTGCTGGGTGTAGCTCTCGGTGAAATTGATGTTGCCGGTGGCGAGGAAATCGAGAGCGTTGCGCGAGGCCTGCTGTTCGGCGGTCTGGTCGCCATACACCAGCGACGCGCGGGCGGCGGTTTTGGCCCGCTCCAGGGCGTCCGCGGGGACGCCGTCGCGGATGACGCCCTCCAGGACATCGAGCATCGCCTTCTGGGCCAGAGGAATTTTGTCGGCGGCGAGCAGGGCGCTGATTTCCAGCGTGCCTTGCGCGTAACGGGGTGTGTCGTTGTCGCAGCTTACTGCGATGACCAATCCGGCCTCGTCGCGGAGCTTGCGAACCAGGAGCGACGATTCGCCCCCGCCGAGGACGTTGGCCAGCACGTCCGTCGCATAGAGATCGTCGCTGAAGAGCGAGGTGGTGGGGAAGGCCCACAGGATGCGGGATTCCTTCACATCCGCGCGGGCCACGCGGCGGCGCTCGATCATCACCTGAGGCTCTTCGGGCAGGGCGATGGCCGGCACTTTTTTGCGCCGCACGTGACCGACCTGCTCGAGCACCATCTTCTCGGCGGCGTCCAGATCGATGTCGCCGGCGATGGAGATGATCATGTTGTCCGGCACGTACATCTGCTGGTAGTAGGCGCGGGCGTCTTCGAAGGTGAGCTTCTGGAAGGCGGGCTTGAACCCGATGACCGGCAGCCGTGCGGGATGTTCGAGATAGCGCGTGGTGGCGGTGTGGGTGTAGAAAGTGCGTTCGGCCTCGGCTTCATCCATTTCCAGCTCGCGCTGCACCACCTGGTATTCGCGGGCGAACTGCTGCGGGGTGAAGTTGGCGCCGGTGGTCCAGTCGACGAGCAGGTCGAGGGCGACGGGCCATTTTTCGGCGGTGGTGGTGATGAAGTAACAGGTGTGGTCTTCGCGGGTGTAGGCGTTGGAGTCGTTGCCGATCTGCTGGAGCAGGAGGGTGTTTTCATCCTCGCCGCGCTTGCCGGAGGTGGCCCCGGCGACGAGATGTTCGAGCACGTGGCTGATGCCCGCGCCCATGTACTGCTGTTCGGTGAGGCTGCCGGCCTTGATGTAAATGCGTGCGGCGACGACCGGGGCGGTTTTGTTCTGCTGGAGGATGACGGTGAAGCCGTTGGAAAGTTTGAGCACGCGGCGCGTGGGGTTTTCCGAGAGGCGTTCTTCCACCGTCGCGAGCTCGGAGGGGCGGGTGGCGTTCTCGGGGTTGGCGCCGGCCGCGGACTGCGTAGCGGGCGCTGTCCGTTCCGCCGCGGGGCGGGTGGCGGAGGGATTGGAGGCGCGCTCGCTGGCGCATCCCATCGTTGCGGTTGCCAGAAGCGTTGCCGTGATGAGTTGCCGCGTATTGCGCATGGTGGTGGTCCCCGGGTAAATGCGTCGGGCGAATGATACCCGCGCGGGCGCCCTGTGGCATTCCAGCGGGGGGAGCGCGGGCGGCTTGTCAGTGCGGGAGCGAGGCCGCGGGAGCGGTCGCCGGTGGAGGGGCGATCAGGCCCGCGGGCGCTGCGGCTGCGGGACCGGTGGCCGGCGCTGCGCCCGGCGGCGTGACATCGAGCGGCAAGCCCGGGGGAGCGGCCGGACCGGTGGGCTCCACGGGCATCATGAAGCCCGGGCCCATCTGGGGCAGGCCAAAATTGTCGAGCGCTCCGGCGGGGCGGGTGCCGGTGGAGCCGGGAAGGTCGATGGCGCTGCCGGCAGCGAGGCGCGGGGCGTGGCGGAAATCGTCGAGCTTGCCCAGGCGCGCTTCGGCCGTGGTGGCATAGGCGGAACCGGCGAAGCGGCTCTTGGGGTCGATGAGGGCTTCGTATTCCTTGCGGGCATCGTCCCAGTTGCCGCGGTCCTCGGCGACGGCGGCCAGGCCCAGCCGCGCGGCGCCGTCGATCAGCATGTCATCGGCGTAACCGTTGATGGCGTGGCGGAAGGCGTCCTCGGCCTGGGCAAGCTGGCCATCGCGGTCATACTTGGCATCGGGCACGCCCTGCGGCGCAACGCCGAGGGCCACGGTCCGAAGGTAGAAATTGCCCAGCGCAAGATAGGCTTGCCCCTGCACCGGCTTGACGTCGTGATCGGCGATGACGCGTGCCAGTTTGCCGGGCTCGTTGTCCGTGGAACTCTGGGCCGCCTGCAGGTCGTACCAGGCTTCCTGCACCGCGACTTCCTGCTTTTTCTGATAGTAATTCCAGATCTGCCAGCCCAGCAGCGCGACGGCCGCGGTCAGCAGCAGGTAGGACCCGTACTTCGCCAGGAAGACGCGCATGCCGACTTCAAAACCGGTGACGAGTTCTTCCTTGTGCTCCTCCCCCTCCTGCTTCCTGTCCTCTGCGGCCATGCGCACATGCTCCTCAACCGCCCGGCGAAATGGCCGGGCGTGCGTGGTGGAAAAATCAAGAATCCGCCAGTATACGCCCCCGCCCGCCCCGGCGAAACGCGCCTGCGCCGCACAACTGCGAAAGACTCCGGGCGCCTCAGCTGCCGCCGACGCCAATCCAGTGGCCCATGGCTCCGCGGCCCGCCTGCGAGGCGGTCGCACACCACGTTTCCCACGCGCGCCGATAACCGCGCTCGATGTCGCGTGCGAAGCGAACGCCATCCATCAGCGGCGAATGCTGCATCCGCGCCCGCAGCCCTCCGCGCAACTCCCGCAGCCGCGGAAGATCCTGGGCCAGACTTGTGGCGATGGCGACAAACCCGGCATTGTCCTTCGCGGCAAGGTCTGTGAGGCCGAGGTTGCTGAGCTGGCTCCATCCGGCGCGCGACACCGGCGTATCGCCGATGACCGTCACCACCGGCACGCCCATCCAGAAGGAATCGAGGCTGGTGGTGTGGCCGTTGTAGGGAAAGGTGTCCAGTCCGATGTCGATCTGGTGGTAGGCCTCGAGGTATTTTTCGGGCAGGCTGCGCGGAATGAAGTGGACGCGCTCCGGGGAGATGCCCTCGCGGCGGAGAATGTCCGTGGCCCAGCGGCGGTGCGATCCCTCGGCGGCCAGCATCAAAATGCGCGAGTTCGCGACCTGCTGCAGCACCTGCGCCCAGAGGATCAGCACCCCCTCGTTGACCTTCTTGAAGTTGTTCAAGTTGCCAAAGGTCATGTGGCCGGCGCTGTCGGCAGGCAGCGGGTTCACCGGCACGTCGGCCTGCGGCGTGTAGCACCAGAACGTCTCCAGTTCGCGCAGCACTTTTTCCGTCGAGGGCACCGCGGGGCCGGCCTCGGGCTCCAGGTGCTTGTCGGTCAGGCGGAAGCCCATCGCGGAGATGCCGGTGGTGCCGGGATAACCTGCGAAGGCGATCTGCACTGGCGCGGGTCTGCGGGCGAAGACCAGGGCGCGGTTGCCGCCCATGTGGAGGTGGAGATCGACGAGGATATCGATGCCGTCGGCGCGAATGCGCTGGGCAAGGGCGTCGTCGGGCACGTTGCGGATGTCGACCCACGTGTCGGCCAGCTGGCGGAGGCGGAAGGTCATGAAATCGGGCTGGGCGACGTCCGCATAGCAGAACACGTCGACCTGCGATTTGTCGTGGTTCGCCAGCAGCGGCAGCAGGTAAAAGCCCAGCGCATGGGCGCGAAACTCGGTCGAGATGTAGCCCACCCGCAGCCGCCGTGCGGGAGCTGGATCGTTGGGCAGCAGCGAGGCGGGCGCGCCCAGCGGCTGGCACATGGCGGCATCGAAGCGGCGATGTTCGGCGAAGACTTCCGCCGGGGTCAGGCCGGGATCAAATTGCAGCGTGTAGAGCAGGTTGCTGTAGTAGGCAAGCACGCCCGGCCGCAGCTCGATGGCCTTGCGATAGGCGGCCAGCGCCCCCGGGAAGTCGGACTGGTCGCCCAGCAGGTTGCCGAGGTTGTTGTAGAGGTCGGCCTCGCGCGGGTGGAGCTGGATGGCGCGTTCATAGGCGGCGCGGCATTCATCGAACTCGCCGAGCTTGCGCATGATCTCCGCGAAGTTCATCTGCACGGAGGGCATTTGCGGGAGCAGCTCGGCGGCCCGGCGGGCGGCTTCGGCGGAATCGCGCAGTCGGCCCAGGTCGTTGAGCGCCACGCTCAGATTCTGATAAGCCATGGCGGCTTTGGGATTGAGGCGGATCGCCTCCTGCGCGGCGCTCACCGCCGCCTCGTGCTGCTGGGTTTTGTGCAGCGCCGCGCCCAGCGCGATGTGCAGATCCGCGATCCGCGGATGGGCCCGCACCGCGTCGCGCAGCACCCAGATCGCTTCCTCGTAACGGTCGATGTGGCACAGCGTGATCCCCATGTTCATCTGTGCCTGCACGTCGCCGGGGGTCAGCTTGAGCACCTGCTGAAAGGCTTCGACGGCTTCGCGGTGGCGCTGGGCGGCGGTCAGGGCTACGCCCAGATTGAGCCACACGTTCGGCACGTCCGCCCGCTGGCGAAGGATGTGCTGCAGACGCTCGATCGCTTCCGCCGCGCGGCCGCTGCCGGTGAGGATGACGCTGAGCGTGCCCTCGTAAAGGGTCTCGGCGGGCGCCAGTTCGATGGCGCGGCGGACCAGCCGCTCGCCTTCGGCCGCATCGCCCTGGAGATACCGCAGGGCGCCCAGCATGTGCAGGGCGTCG
>JBEHXY010000079.1:0-11883 GCA_048498455.1 Planctomycetota bacterium
CGGAAACGCCTCCCGGGCCGTCCTGCCGATGAGGTCCCGCTGCCCCACCAGCTCGTAATACTTGGCGTTGGCCATCTCAAAGACATGCGTCGGCCCGCGGAGGATGCAGATGAACGCCGGGGCCTCGGCGATGATCGTCGCCAGCGTGGCCCGCTCGCGGTCGACCAGCCGGGCCAACCGCTGGTGCTCCAGCTCCAGCTGCTTGGCCTGCGTGATTTCCCGGGTCGTCCCCGCCACCGCCTCGACTGCCCCATCGGGCCCGATCACCGGCGAGAAAATGTACTGGTAATAGCCTGTCAATCCCGAGGGATTGGTGTAGGCAGTTTCATCGACCACCCGCTCGCGGCTGTGGATCACCTGCTGAATTTGCGCCTGCAGCTTCGCCGCCAGTTCCGGCGGATAGGGCAGCTCAAAGAAGTTCTTCCCCACGGCCGCCTCGAGCGGCATTCCCCACAGGTCCAGCAGCGCCTTGTTGATGAAAGTGAAGCGCCCGGAAAGGTCGAAGGTGTAGGCAAAGTCCGCGATCGACGACAGCAGCCGGTCGAACAACCGCGCCTGCTCCGCGTGCCGCTGCGTCAGCTCCCGCAACGCCGTGGCCGCCCCCGCCTCTGCCTGGGCGCGCTCTTCTCCGGCGCCCGTGTTGGCCTGCTGACCCATAGTCGCCCGTCCGTCTCGATGTACTCGGGCATGATACGACAGCGCGGACCCCTTCGGAACCCCCCGCCGCGATCTGTCCCGGAATCCGTCAACTTTCAGGGAACTTCGGCCCGCTCCCCTGCGTTTACTTCCGACGCCCCCCTTTCGCTGACCCCCCGCTCTGCCGCCAACGCCCGCCGCGCCTGAACCCCCCCTACCGCCCAAGCCCCGCCCCAACGGCGTGTGTTTTTCGATGAGCATCTGGCCATCTGGCCCCCCTCCCGGAAAGCAAACGCCCGACCACCATAGACTTGCATCAATAATCGCAAATATGGGAAAATGAGCACCTGGCCATCCCACGTGAGCATCTCGACTCCCCGCCGCCATTGTGAGGGCTCCACGCAACCTTTATCCTTGTGCTTCGTTTCTTCTCTCTCTCACTGCTCTATCGCCGGCCCGGCTGGAAATGCGCCCTCTTTACGGAATCTCCCCATGACAACCCTCACCGACGTTCCCCCTGCTCCCGTCGCCTATGCGCCCGCCGGTCGCGTCGACCCCGGACGCCCCTTCCTCCCGCTCCTCGCCCTGCTCTTCATCGGCTCCGGATGCGCCGCCCTGATCTATGAAATCGTCTGGCTGCAGCTCCTGCAGCTCGTCATCGGCGCCTCGGCCATCTCCCTGGGTGTCCTGCTGGGCACCTTCATGGGCGGCATGTGCCTCGGATCGCTGCTGCTTTCCAAGTTCGTCTCCCGCAGCCGCCACCCCTTGCGCGTCTACGCCCTCCTTGAAGTCCTCATCGGTCTCTGCGGCATCGTCGTTCTTTTCGCCGTGCCCCGCCTCGGCGACCTGTACACCCACGCCGCCCTCCCGGGTGCCGCGTCGGTCTTCCTGCGGGCCCTGATCTCCGGGGCCTGCCTGCTGCCCCCCACGCTGCTGATGGGCGCCACCCTCCCCGCCATCGCCCGCTACGTTGAAGCCTCCCCCCGCGGCGTCTCCTGGCTGGGCTTCTTCTACGGCGGCAACATCGTCGGCGCCGTCTTCGGCTGCCTGCTCGCCGGCTTCTACCTCCTCCGCGTCCATGACATGAACGTCGCGACCTACGTCGCCTTCGCCGTCAACCTCACCGTCGCCTGCCTCGCCCTGGGCCTCTCCATCGCTGCCCCCCACAGCCCCCCCTCCGCGACGGAGACCAAATCCGCCCCCGCCGACGCCCCCATCGCCCTCGCCGGCGAACAGGGCCCCACCTTCCTGATCTATCTCGTCATCGGCCTCTCGGGTCTCACCGGCCTGGGCGCCGAAGTCGTCTGGACCCGCCTGCTCTCCCTGATGCTCGGCGCCACCGTCTACACCTTCTCCATCATCCTCGCCGTCTTCCTCTTCGGCCTGGGCATCGGCTCGACCGCCGGCGCCGCCATCGCCCGCTCCACCGCCCGCCCCCGCACCGCCCTGGCCGCCTGCCAGCTCATCCTCGCCCTGGCCATCGCCTGGTCTGCTTATGCGGTCGGCCGTTCGCTGCCCTACTGGCCCGTCGATCCCTCCATCACCGTTTCGCCCTGGGTGAACTTCCAGCTCGATCTTGCCCGCGCCCTCTGGACCCTGCTGCCAGCCGCCATCTTCTGGGGCGCCAGCTTCCCCATCGCTTTGGCCGCCGTCCCCACCCGCCGCAACCTCGACCCCGGCGCCCTCGTCGGCCGGGTCTATGCCGCCAACACCGTCGGGGCGATCCTCGGCTCGCTGGCCTTCTCGGTCCTGGTGATCCCCGCCATCGGCACCCTGCACGCCCAGCAACTCCTGATCGGCCTGTCCATCGCCTCGGCCGTGCTGGCGATGCTGCCCTCGTTCAACCCGCTGCCCTCCCCCGGCCGGGCCGTGGGCGCTTTCGCCGCCACCGCAGTGGCCGTCGCCCTGGCCATCTTCTGTCTCGCCTCGATCCCCGGCGTGCCCTGGGCCGCCGTTGCCTTTGGCCGCTATTCCTCCACCTGGCTCCGCCAGCTCTCGCCGGCACAGCTTACCGATGACGAGCTCGCCGCCGTCATCCGCGTCAACGAGGCCGGCCTCCCCATGAAGCTCGACAAGCAGGGCCAACTGGTGTTCGTCCGTGCCAACGCCGGCCCCGATCCCGCCCTCGAAAGCTTCATCCGCACCCACCATGACGCCCTGGTGTCGGCCCTCCAAAAACAGACCGCCGCCGGCCAGCAGCTTGACCAGGATGTCGACATCTCCACCCTCACCTACACCGGCGAAATGCCCGACCGCTATTGCACCTTCGTCGGCGAAGGCATGAACGTCTCCGTTGCCGTCACCTACGCCCCCCGCCACGATGGCTCGACCAACCCCGACGGCAGCCCCACGACCTTCCGCTACTTCCACGGCGCCGGCAAAGTGCAGGCTTCTTCCGATCCGCCCGACATGCGGCTGCAGCGCTCGCTGGGCCACCTGACCGCGCTGGTCCACGGCAACCCCGAAAAAGTCCTCGTCGTCGCCTGCGGCGCCGGCGTCACCGCGGGCTCCTTCATGCCCTACGACTCCGTCAAGAGCATCACCATCTGCGACATCGAGCCCATGGTGCCCACCAAGGTCACACCGATGTTCTGGAAGGAAAACCACAACGTCGTCGGCGGCGATCCCAATGAAACGCCGGCCCAGAAAACCGCCCGCGAAAACCGGGTCCATGTCGTGCTCGACGACGGCCGCCACTTCGTCCGCACCACCAAGGAAAAGTTCGACATCATCACCTCCGACCCGATCGATCCCTGGGTGAAGGGCTGTGCGGCCCTGAACACCGTTGAGTATTACCAGATGTGCAAGGAACACCTGAATCCCGGCGGCGTGATGGCCCTCTGGATCCCGCTCTACGAGAACAATTCCGACTCCGCCAAGTCCATCATCGCCACCTTCTTCGAGGTCTTCCCCCACGGCATCCTGTGGTCCAACGACATCACCAAGGGCCAGGGCTACGACGCGGTGCTCTTTGGCACCCCCGACGCCCACCCGATCAACATCGACGAGATGCAGAAGTTCCTCGACAGCCACCCGGCGGTGAAGAAATCGCTCACCGACGTCGGCTTTGGCGCCGCGGACCAGGCCAATCCCGAAGCCAGCGGCAACGTCGCGGTGGATCTCCTGGCCTCCTTTGCCGCCGACGCCGACCACATCAAGCCCTGGACCGCCCACGCGCAGCTCAACGAAGACCGCAACCTGCGTTTGCAGTACCTCTCGGGCATGTGGCTGAACAAGCAGATGGCCCCGCAGATTCTCAACGAGATCCTCGACTGCTACGCTTTCCCCGATGACATCTTCAAGGGCTCGCCCGAAAGCCTGCGGGCCCTGAAAATGGAACTCGTCGCGCGGCGGCGCATTCCCAAGGACGTCCGGCCTTTCGCCCAATAAGCCGGCCTCACCGGCGTTTACATGGAACCGCGGCGCAGGATGCCGCGGCATCCATGGAGACTGCCGTGATCAATCGCCGTTACCTGCTCGCCGTCGCTTTGCTGATCCCCGCGTGCGCCCATCCCGCCCCACCGGCGGCCAGCGCACCGCCCGCGGCCACCCCACCGGCGACGCAACCCGCCGCGACCCGCCCCGCCGCGATGCACGACTACGACGTGCGGGCGTTCGGGGCCAAAGGTGACGGCGAGACCCTCGACACCGCCGCCATCGCCGCGGCCATCGACGCCGCCGAAAAAGCGGGCGGCGGCACCGTTTACTTCCCGGCCGGCACTTATCCCTCTTTCTCCCTGCGGCTGCGCTCGCACCTGACGATTTACCTGGACAGCGGCGCAACGCTCCTCGCGGCCGGTCCCCCCACCGAAGGCCCCGGCGCACGCGGCGGCGGCGGGGGCGGTGCTGGCCGCGGCCAGGGAGGCTTTGGCCCGGGCGGTGGCGGAGCGGGTGGGGGTGGTGGAGCAGGGGGCGGCGGCGCGGGCGGCGGCGGCGGCGGGCGCGGGCCCAGCGGCGAGATCGGCCAGGGCGGCGGGGCGATCTATGCCGGTGACACTTTCGGGGCCAACGATCCCACGACGCTTCCCGCGCCGCAGGCCGGTCGCGGCGGCGGTGCTGGTGGTGGAGGCGGAGGCGGTGGCGGTCGAGGCGCCGGGCGCGGCGCAGGTGGTGGTGGTGGCGGGGCGTTCACGCAGCCGGCGACGCAGGCGGCCGCGCGCCCGGTGACGGCGGGTTACGAACCGCCCGAGCCCAATGCGTTTGAGCAGTACCAGGACTTCGGCCATTCGCACTGGCACAACTCGCTGCTCTGGGGAGAGGACCTGCACGATGTGGCGATTCTCGGGCCGGGCATGATCGACGGCCGCGGGCTCTCGCGCAACGCCAGCGCCCGCAACCCGATCGGCAACAAGATTCTCGGGCTCAAAAATTCGCGCAACGTGACGGTGCGCGATGTCACGATGTACCGCGGCGGCCACTTCGCGGTGCTGGTCACCGGCGTGGACAGCCTCACCATCGACAACGTGCGCGTGGACACCAACCGCGACGGCTTCGACATCGATTCCTGCCACAACGTCTCGATCACCAACTGCTCGATCAACTCGCCCAACGACGACGGGCTGGTGCTCAAGAGTTCCTTCGCGCTGGGCAAGGCGCGGGCGATGGAAAACGTGACCATCTCCAATTGCCACCTCTTCGGCTTCGATGTGGGCACGTTCATCGACGGCACGCGGCAGACGACGCAGCGCGCCGCGCCGGACCGCGGCGGCGTGACCGGGCGCATCAAGATGGGCACCGAATCCAACGGCGGGTTCCGCAACATCGCGATTTCCAACTGCACCTTCGAGCATTGCCGCGGGCTGGCGATCGAAACCGTCGACGGCGGGCCGATCGAGGACATCGTGGTGTCGAACATTTCGATGCGCGATGTGACCAGCGCGCCGCTGTTCGTGCGGCTGGGCAACCGGGCGCGCGGGCCGCAGGGAACGCCGGTGGCGACGGTGAAGCGCGTGTCGATTTCCAACGTGACCGCGTCGCTTGCCGAGCCGCGGTATGCGTCGCTGTTTTCCGGGATTCCCGATCACCCGATCGAGGATCTGAGCCTGTCGAACATCCACATCGTGTATCTCGGCGGCGGCGGGAAGGTGGATGCGGCGATGGTGGTGCCGGAGCGCGAGAATGGTTATCCCGATCCGAACATGTTCGGCGTGATTCCAGCGTACGGCTTGTATTTCCGGCACGTGAAAGGGCTGCAGGTGTCGGACGTGAGCGTGTCGTTTGAGAAGGACGACGTGCGGTCGCCGGTGGCGCTGGAGGATGTGCACAACGCAACCTTCGACAGCGTGCAGGCGAAGCGGATGGCGGACGTGCCCTTCTTCACGTTCAAGAACGTGAGCGACTTCACGGTGCGTGACACCAAGGGCGTTCCGGACACGCACAAGGATGTGGCGGAGGCGGGGGCGCTGTAGAGCGCAGCGCGCGGCCTGTTCGAAATTTCCCCCGGCGGCGGGCGTTGTTCCTTCAACCACCACGTCCGGGCCGTTCTGTTGCAGTGAGGATTTCGATGAGCCAGCGCCTCTCGCGGTTGTTGTGGGCGGCGGCGATCGCTGCAGCGGCGCCGGCCTACGCGCAGGTCGATGCCCCGGTGACGGTCACGCAGGATGCGCAAAGCTTCATCCTGAGCAATGGCTACGCGAGCGCCACGATCAACAAACGGTCGGGGGACATGACCGGCCTGATGTTCCAGGGTAAGGACTTGATGGGGCATGTCTCGGGGCATCATGCGGGGTACTGGGAGCAGTCGCCGGCGAATGCCGCGGCGACGGTGACCATCGATCCGGCGAAGAACAGCGGCGAGCGTGCGGAGGTGTCGATCAAAGGGGCGATGGGGAGCGCAACGGGGAATGGGGCGGGAATGACGCTGGAAATCCGCTATGCGATGGGCAAGGGGGAGCATGGGCTCTACACCTACGCGATTTTTTCGCACGAGGGCGATGCGCCCGGCGGCGTGGGCGAATCGCGTTACGGGGCGAAGCTCAATGGGCAGGTGTTCGACTGGCTGTCGGTCGATGCGCAGCGCAATTTCAAAATGCCCACGGGCGAGGACTGGGACAAGGGCAGCGCGACGAACATGAAGGAAGCGCGGCGGCTGACGACGGGCGAATTCAAGGGACGCGTCGAACACAAGTATGATTACTGCGTGGCGCTTTTCGACAGCCCGGCGTTCGGGTGGGCGTCGACGAAGGACAAGATCGGCATCTATTTCATCAACCCGTCGATGGAGTATCTCTCCGGCGGGCCAACGCACGTGGAGCTGACGTGCCACCTGGATGATGGCGACGGCGGCGATCCAACGATGCTGGATTACTGGCGGGGCACGCATTACGGCGGGACGGAGTGCAGCATTGCCGCGGGCGAAAAATGGTCGAAGGTGATCGGCCCGATCCTGGTGTACGTGAACAGCGGGGAGACGCCGGAGAACCTGTTCAAGGACGCCAATGCGCAGGCGGTGAAGGAAGCGAAGGCGTGGCCCTACGACTGGGTGGAGGGGGTGGATTATCCGCACAAGAGCGAGCGGGCAACGGTGACGGGGCGGGTGCAGCTGCGCGACATTCCCGGCATGACGATGTCGAACGTGCGCGTGGGGCTGACGGCGGAAGAGGACTCCACGGAGCGCGGCGTGATCGTACGGGGCGCGACCGAGCGGGGCGGCGGGCGCGGCGGCCGTGGCGGCGGGGCGCGCGGCGCTCCCGACTGGCAGCACGATGCGAAGAATTACCAGTTCTGGGTGCGGGCGTCGGATGAGGGCTCGTTCACGATTCCCAACGTGCGGCCGGGGAATTACACGCTCAACGCGATCGCCGATGGGGTGCTGGGCGAGTTCATCCTGCCGGGGGTGCATGTGGAGGCGGGCAAGCCGTTGTCGCTGGGGAGCCACCCGTGGACGCCGGTGCGGTACGGGCAGCAGGTGTGGGAGATCGGGTTTGCGAACCGCAACGCGACGGAGTTCCGCGGCGGTCTGAACCACTGGCACTGGGGGGCATACCTGGAGTATCCGAAGCTGTTTCCGCAGGATGTGCATTACGTGGTGGAGAACTCGGATTTCCGGAAGGACTGGTTTTTCGAGCAGGTGCCGCACAATGAGGATGCGGGGAACACGCTGGAGGCGGGCACGGGGCAGGGCAACGGGCGGGCGACGCCCTGGACGATCGAGTTTGCGATGCCGCGGGCGGGCCATGGGCTGGCGACGCTGCGGGCGGCGATCTGCGGCGCCGGCAACAACGTGCAGGTGGAGGTGGCGGTCAACGGCAAGCCCGCCGGGGCGATCGGTCCGCTGACCTACAACGCGACGATCAACCGGGACGGCGCGCAGGGGGCGTGGAGCGAACATGATGTGGCGTTCGACGGGGCGCTGCTGAAGGCGGGGCAGAACACGATGACTCTGACGGTGCCTGCGGGAGGGCTAACCAACGGCGTGATGTATGACTATTTGCGGCTGGAGATGGATGCGGAAGCGCCGGCGCCGGCAGCGGCGAGCCAACCGGCGTTTCCCAGCGGGGCGCGCTGACGCAGGCGCGCGGAGAAGCGATATCTTTTGACAGAGAGGTTTGTGATGCAGTTTTCAATGGCGACCCTGGCGGCGCGGACGGCAGCGGCGCTGCTGACGCTGGCGGCGGCCTCCTCGGTGCAGGCGGCGGTGGGAGCGGTGACGGTGAGCGACGATGGAACCGTGTTCACGCTGTCCAACGGCGTGGTCACGGCGAAGATTCTGAAGCGCAACGGCAACCTGGGGTCGCTGACGTACAACGGCATCGAGATGACCGCGGGCAACGTCGAACGGCCCACGAGCTACTGGTCGCACAACGCGGCGAGCGACAACACGGTGGCGAAGGTGACGATCGATCCGACGCAGAACGACGGCGAGCGCGCCGAGGTGTCGGTGAAGGGGCTGGCCAATGGGAAGCCGATGGGGCAGGGGCCGGGCGGGTCGGCGATCGCGGACATCGAGATTCGCTACACGCTGGAGCGCGGGCTGACGGGGCTTTACACCTATTCGATCTGGACGCACAAGCAGGAATATCCCTTCACCAGCGTGGGCGAGGCGCGCTTCCTGGTGAAGTTGAACGACAGCGTCTTCGACTGGATGACCGTCGACGCGAAACGCAATTTCCAGATGTTCACCGCCAAGGACTGGAATTACGGCACGGTGATGAACATGAAGGAAGTGCGGCTGCTGACCACCGGCGTGCAGAAGGGGAAGGTGGAGCACAAGTATGATTATTCGGCGAACCAGTTTGAGACGCTGGCGTGGGGCTGGAGCAGCACGAAGGACCATGTGGGCTGCTGGTTCGTGAACCCGACGATCGAGTATCTCTCCGGCGGGCCGACGAAAATCGAGCTGTCGGCGCATCGGGACGCGACGTTCAATCCGGACCAAAAGGATGCGCCGGCGCCGCCCTGCCTGCTGAATTACTGGCGCGGGAGCCATTACGGCGGGTCGTCGATCGTGGTGCCGCAGGGGGAGGAATGGACGAAGGTGATCGGGCCGTTCTTGATTTACTGCAACGGCGGCACGGGCAAGGAGACGCCGGAGGCGCTGTGGAAGGATGCGCTGGCACGGGTGCCGAAGGAGACGGGGGCGTGGCCGTACGACTGGGTGCAGGGGGTGGATTATCCGCGGCAGAAGGAGCGAGCGACGGTGCGCGGGCACCTGGCGCTCAATGATCCGCAGGCCAAGGAGAAAACCTTTGCGTATCTGCGGGTGGGGCTGGCGCATCCGGATTACATGCCGGCGGCGAATCCGACGGCGGCAGGTCGCGGCGGACCGCCGCAGCCGGTGACCTGGCAGAATGACGCGAAGTTCTACCAGTTCTGGACGAAGGCTTCCGACGATGGCACGTTTTCGATTCCCGATGTGCGGCCGGGGAAATACACGCTGCATGCGATTTCCAACAACGTGCTGGGCGAGTTTGCCAAGGCGGACATCACCGTGGAGGCGGGCAAGCCGCTGGACCTGGGCAGCCTGGAGTGGACGCCGGTGCGGCATGGGAAGCAGGTGTGGGAGATCGGCGTTCCGGACCGGACGTGCGACGAGTTTTTCAGGGGCGACATGTACAACACGTGGGGGCTGTACAACCAGTACGCCAAGGATTTCCCCAACGACGTGAACTACACGGTGGGCACGTCGGACTGGCGCAAGGACTGGAACCTGATGCAGGTGCCGCACTGGGATGGCAAGGAGATCAAGACGGACACCGGGGTGGATTACAAGGGACGTGCGACGACCTGGACGATTCATTTCAACATGCCGGCGGCGGCGCACGGGAAGGCGACGCTGCGGCTGGCGTTTGCCGGGACCGAGGCGCGGAGCCTGGCGGTGGCGGTGAACGAGCAGCCGGCGGGGACGGTGACGGGGCTGATGAACACGGCGGTGATTCACCGGGACGCGGATCGGTCCTACTGGCAGGAGCGGGACGTGCCCTTCGATGGGTCGCTGCTGAAGGCGGGCGACAACACCATCAAGCTGACGGTTCCGGAGGGCTCGACGACCGCGGGCGTGGCGTATGACTACCTGCGGCTGGAGTTGGAGGAAGGCGCGAAGCAGGCTGGGTGACGCCTGCGGGAAGTGAATTGGCGAGAGTTCCAAATTTGCTCGCCGCAGTTTGCGTTTGCGCTTACGGGTCGGCGGCGGCGCCCGCGAGATAACGCAGCGCGTTACGGCGCGGGATGGAGCGTGCCAGTCTCTTCGTTGAGGGTGAGGCGGAGGGAGGCCTGCGGTTTTTCGGGGACGGTGAGCGTGCCGCTGGCGGTTTTGCCGTTGGGGAGTTTGATCGTGACCGCGTAGGTGCCGTGGAAGGCGCGGGCGGTGATTTTTCCGTCGAGGCCGGTCCTGGTGTCGACGTGGGTGTGCCAGGTTTCGTGGAAGAGTTTGCGGAGGCGTTCGATGCAGGGCTCGGGCTCGCCCTTGGAAGTGACCATGCCGCCGGAGGGGCCCCAGCCGACGGGGGTCATGCCCCAGAGGTTGCAGAGGTCGACGTTGGGGTTGGAGAAGGCGACGGTGAAGTAGCGGGCGAAGTACTCGGCCTTGAGCTCCGGCGTCCAGGTGCCGCGGCGCACCGGGCCGGTGATCGGGTAGCCGTTGGGCGGCAGGTATTCCTCGGTGAGATGCACGCGGACGCCTTCGTCGGCGAATTTCTGGATGACCTGGTAGACCTCGCGCGGGTCGGCCCACAGGCCGGCGGGATGGTGGCCGTGGACGCCGAAGAAATCGACCTTCACGCCCTGCTGCTTGAGCCACATGAGATCGTCCCAACCTTTGTACTGGCCCCAGCCGCGGCGGACGCTGCCGTCGGTGCCATCCCACAGTCGCACGCAATCCGCGATGCCCAGCTGGATGCCGGGGTGCTTTTCGCGCAGCACCTTGAAGACTTCCGGCGTGTATTGCAGCAGGAAGCTTTCGTTTTCCACCTGCCAGTATTTGACCTTGTCGGCGTAACGGTCCACCACTTCGACGGCGTGCTCGGTGAATTTTTTCTGAGAAGCATCGGGGCCGCGCATGAACAATGGCAGGATGCCGCTGAGATAGTGGTATTCCAGCGTCATCTGGTGGTCGTGGGCGAAGTTGACGTACTTGTCGAGATCGCTCCAGTGTTTTTCGCCGGGGTTGGGCTCGAGGTACACCCACTTGCTGGAGAAGGGGATCATCGAGGCGTTGAAGACGGTGGGCGCGATGGCGAGTTCCTTGGCCGTGACCGGGGCGGGCTTCTGGTCGCTGATGGGGTTGATGTTGTTGGGTTCAAAGAACCCCAGCGAGACGCCGAAGGAAAAGGCGTGGTTGGTTTGCTCCAGCACGATGCCGGCGGATTGCACGGGACGTCCGGCGGTGTCGACGATCTGCAGGGTGAGGTCGGCCTTGCGGTATTTCTCGATGTTGCCGGCGACGGTGGTCGCCATGAACTTTTCCATCTCCGCCCACTCGACGGGGTTGATCACGTCCTTGGGCGGCGGCGGCGCGTCGGCGACCTTGGCTACTTCGGGCTTGTAGATGCTGTAGCCGGCATCCTGGTAGGCGAGGGCGAGGGCCCGTTTACGCTGCGTGTCCTTGGGAAGGACGATGTACTGGGCGTTGTACTTTTTGGCGAGGTCGGCGAGGTGGTCGTCATCGAGCGTGGCGAGCGACTCCCCGCGGGAGATCAGGCGGGCATTGTCCGGGGCGAGCATGAGGCGCGGCTCGAGGTCGCGCAGGCGGGTGATCCACTCGGGGCCGAAGGCGGAGGAGAAATAGAGCTGGGTGCCGTCGCGCCAGTC
>JBEHXY010000080.1:0-11829 GCA_048498455.1 Planctomycetota bacterium
AGCTGCCGCACCGCATTGATCGTCTGGATGATGTGGCTGCCGTCGGGCTCCTCGATCTTCATCCGCGCGTCGGCGAAGGCGGACAGGGCCGTGGTGTCCTGCGGGAAGCGCGACAGGTACACGCTCAGGTCGCGGATCGTGCCTTCATAGTCCCCGTGTTGATATTCCCCATACCCCTTGTCGCGCGCCACCAGGAAATTGTGCCGGATCTTCCGCAGGCGGTACATCACTCCCCCGGAAATGCCCACCCCCGCGACCGCCGCGACACACAGCACCACCACCAGACGTTTTTTTCGTAACAGGGTCATAAGATGCTCAGCAACCGAGAGTGAATGAAAGAACTTGCCTGCAGGGCGCGCCGCCCTCAGGAAACGGCGTCACGCAGAACGCACGCCCGCCCGCCGCCCCGAACTTCATCGAAACGCCGCCCCTTGCCCACCCACACATGCGGGATCCCGTTCGCCGATCCGCCGTTGGTCTGCCCCCCGTTCGCCGCCCCTTTGCCCGCCCCATCGCCCAGTGCAAACGCCCCGCGGGCAATCCGCTTGAGCCCGCTCACCGCCTGCGTCGGGTCTTCCCACACCACCGCCAGCCGCTCCAGCACCACCTCGGCGCTGGCGCCGGTCACCACGCGCCCCCGCGGCCGGGCGATGCACACCCGCTCCCGCAAGAGCCGCTGCTTCAATCCACGCCATGCCGAAAATCCGCCGCGGCTCGCGCTCCAGGCGCCCGCGACCGCGGACCTGGGCGTGAAGGCGCACCGCGCCGCCGCGCCCGCATCCGCCGGCGATTGTCCCGCCGGCAGCGCCCCCGCCCGCGCCCGCACCATGCACAGCTCCGGCGTCATCCACCCCATCACGTCCAGCACCTTGCGGAAATCCAGCACCACGCTCGTCCCGCCATCGCACAACAGGTACAGCCCGGCGTCTGCGGCCACCGGCCCGCCCGGCCGCACCACCGCCACGCCCATCGTGCGCCAGTAGGCATCGTGCAGTTCCAGCGCGCTCATCCCCCACACGGTCGTAACCGTCCCGCCCAGGGAAACAACGGTCGTCGGTTCAAGTGCAAGCGTCATGGCCGGTCCACCGGTTCGTGCTGCATGGTCAACGCCACCGCCGAGACCAGCGGTCCCATCCGCTTCCACTTCTCGGTCCCTTCCAGCGGCCGCCGGGTGACGATCGAATCACTCGAGCGCCGGCTCGTGACCGAGGCGTGGGAACTGGAGCTGGCGTAGGTCGCGTCGGTGGAATCCGCGCGGTTGAACACCACGCCCATCGGCTGGCCGCCGGCGCTTTCGAGCCGGTCCAGGGCCCGCACCGCGAGGCTCCGGTTCGTGCCGCGCGACACCACCATCAGCACCGAGTCCACCCGGCCGCCGATCATCACGGCTTCCAGGCTGCCCAGCACGGGGCCGGTGTCCACCAGCACCACGTCGTAGTTCTTTTTGGCCGCTTCGATAAGCCGGCCGAGCTTCTTGGGGGAGAGCTTCTGCACATCGTCGGGCTCGGCGCCGCCAAGGGTCAGCACCGCCAGCCGATGCGTGCCCATGCTCTGGACCGCCGTCAGCAGCGAGCCGCCCTTGATGACATCCATCAGGCCCAGGTGATGGCCATTCTGGTTGGCGATCGCGGTGTCGACCGCCTCGCGCGTCATCAGCCCCATGTCGATCACGGCATGGTCGAGGCCGATGCCGTTGCGCTGGGCGTGCTTGATCGCGTTCTTGAGCTGGTCGCGGTCGAGGCATTGCTGCATCAGGAGGGTCGTCAAGAGCGTGGTCTGGGCGACGCCCTTCACGCGGCTGGAAAGCCCGCCGCCGATCAAATCGCAATCGATAAGTAGCGTCCGCGCCCCGGTCGCCGCGAACGACATCCCCAGGGCCAGCGTCAGGCTGGTCTTGCCTTCGCCCGCCGAGGGGCTGGTGACCGCGTACGCCCGC
The DNA here is from genome assembly GCA_048498455.1 of Planctomycetota bacterium. Taxonomy (GTDB): domain Bacteria; phylum Planctomycetota; class Phycisphaerae; order WQYP01; family WQYP01; genus CALCHA01. The sequence continues at coordinate 1,937 of JBEHXY010000080.1, forward strand.
TTCTCGCCATTGGAGGACACCTGCAGCGACGCACGCACGCCATGCACGCAATGCGCCGCCAGCGCCGCGGTTTCCGAGTCCACCAGCACTTCCGGCAGCCGCGGCAGCACGCCCAGCATCTCGACGTTCTGCAGGCTTCGGCCGCCGGCGTCGTGCGAGCTGCGCAACCGCCGGTCCATCAAGCCCAGCAGCATCACGATGCCCATCCCGAACACCGCCCCGCCCAGGCCCCCGAGCATCCCGAACTGTTTGCGCTTGTCGCTGAAGGGGAGGCCCGGCCGGTCGCCGGCGCTCACCACCGAAATACGGCCGCTGCCGGTCGCTTCCAGGTTCAACTGCTCGATACGTGACTTGGTTTCATCCAGCTTCTGGCGGGCCACGTTCTGCTCGGAACGCAGGGCCTTGATCTGGAGATCCTTGCGGCCGAGATCCAGCGTTTCCGCCTTCACGCGCGTGTAGAGCGCCTGCAGGCGCTCCACCTTGCCGCGCCAATCTTCCGGCGGTCCCACGGGAACCCCGTGCGCGTCGATCGCGCCGGGCGTCCCCTGCGCGGTCTGCACAGGCGGCGGAACATACTTCGCCGTGTGATCCGTAATGTCGTCGTTGATGATCTTCAGCAGTGCCTTCTCGTTCAAAACCGAGGGGTGCGTCGGCAACATTTTCGTCGTCGCCAGCATCACTTCGATCTTCTGCTCCTGGTCGTGACGCCTCTGGAGCAGCACCTGCATCACCGGATCGTGCCGCGCGATTTCCTCCGCCGTCAGCGCCGCTGCCGGGGCCGGTGCCGTGGCCGGCGCCACCGCGACGACGGGTTCCTTCGTGGCCACTGCAGCCGGCTGCGACGAAGGCTCCTCCGACGGCCGGGTGCTCACGGTGTCCAGCTTGGTGACCATCAGCTCCGCGTCCCGAAGCTCGGTTTCGATTTTGTTGAGCAGGCTGACCTTGTAATCGTGCGTCGCTTCGAGTTCGTCGGTGCCGAATTCCGAGGCGATGACCTGGATGCGGTCCGCGTAACCCTTGATCTCGTTGCTCAGGGCGGTGCGGCGGTCTTCCAGCAGCTGCATGCGCTGGGCGTCGGCGCCAAAGTCGCTGTCGCCATAAATCTTGGTGTAGGACTCGAGAACCGAGCGGGCCCCGATGATCGCGGCGTTGGGGTCGGGATCGTTGAAGGAAATCTGCACGATTTCACTTCCCTGCGCGCGGGAGATTTCCAGCGACCGCACGAATTCCGCCGCATCCTCCGGCGTCAGGCCGCGGTGCAGCGCCTTCCACTCGTCGCTCTGCATCGCCATGTCGGTCACCCGCTGGCTGCGCATCAGGAGCGCCTGCGCGTCCATGAACGAATCGAACATCGGGAGCATCTGGTTGTGTTCGTTGGAATACAGGATGCGCGGCATCGTCGAACGGAAACGCACCATCGCGGTGCTGCGATAGATCGGCACCGGGTACTTGTAGCCCGCATACCCAAGGCCCGCTCCCAGCGCCAACGCCAGGATCGTCGCCAGGATGTACCGCCCCTTCATGATCTTGTGGATCGCGACCACCGGGTTGACTTCTTCCGGCTCGGGCGGGCTGGTCCACATCGCGGGGGCTGCGGGCATCGCAGCCGCCACGTTGGAGATGATGGCGTTCTTTTCAGGCTTCATGGTTTACTCCCGCTCCCGATCGTCTTGATCAAGGATTGACAAGCCCCGACAAGCATGTGGACCTGGGCACGCCGGTCTTCCGGCAACGTGTCTCCGTCACACACGACCTGCAGCTGGGCCGCACCGTAGTAGTGCTTGTGATAGTCGTAGGCCAACCGTTGGAACCCCGCCATGTCCGGAACAATCGCCCCGTCCGGCATCATGAGAAAATTGGCGGCGAAGATGTGCCCGCGCTGGATCGCCCCGAACTTGGTGAATTCATACTCCACCCCCGTGTACTTGCTGCCGTCGACTTCCCAGGTCGTCGGCTGCCGCCCCTGCAGTTGCCAGCCGTTGCCGGGATAACAGTTCGGCGGGTAGTGCCCGGCCAGGTCGCGGCCATCCTCGCACTGCGTGAACAGCAGCTCGACCATCTGGCCCGTACGCATGTTGCGGTAGCGCCGGCTGATCATCACGTTGGGCCGCAGCAGGTGCACCGCGGCTTCGGGCACCGGGATGTCGACGCCCTGCCAGTCGCCAATCTTCAGCGGAACGCTGCCTTCGGCGGCCTTGACCCGGGCGTGGTACGCGTCGGCGTCCGCCGGCTTGCCATGAAACATCGGCTGGGCGGCCATCGCCCCCAGCGTCAGCAGCGTGAGCACCGGGGCCAGCCAGCGCACCTTGACCAACCCGGCCGCGGAAGCGGTTTTGTTCATCCGTACACCACCGCATAAGGCATGACCGGCAGGCAGAGCCAGCGCGCGAAACGCTGCACGCCCAGCAACAGCACAAAGGCCAAGGGCAGCATCAGCCAGCCGCTGGCGTCGTGGAAGAAGTCCGCCGTGGGGCGGCTGGCGTGGCCAAAAATGATCATGGTCGGCACCAGCCGGACAATGTTCAGCAGGATCGAAAGCAGCGGGCTGAGCAGCAGGAGCAGCGCCCGGATCTGCCAGCGCATCGGGGTGCCAAAGACAAAGGCCGCGGTCACCAGGATCAGCCCGAAGACCATCCGCAGGCCGTTGCAGGCTTCGACCACCGTCACATCCACGCCATTGATGCTCAGCAGGTTGCCGGAACGCTGGACGGCGACGCCCATGATGAGCATCACGTTTTCGACCGCGGCTGCGGTCTGACGCTGCAGGGGAAGCGAGAGGGCGATGCGCATCGTGGAGGGCACGGGCACCAGGAACAGCAGGATCAGGAAGGCGGGGAAGAATTTGCGGAGCAGGTCGAATCCCAGGACCGTCACCGCACAGCCGATGGCCATCAGCACGCTGCCGAGGTGCCACGACATCTGGATGCCGTGACCGACACCCCAGTAAGTGATCCAGGCGCCGGCGGCGGTGATGGCGGTGCCGACGAAGCTGAAGCGGCCGACGCACTCGCGTAGCCGCGCCCGGCGCACCCAGAAGAGCCAGCCGGCGATGATGGGCACCAGCAGGATGTGGCTGGCTTCCTCGTCGTTGAGGGCGATGTTTGTCAGATCACGCCAGCCGTCGCGCTGCACCCACACGCTCAGGGCGATCAGCAGCAGCGCGCAAACAACACGGCCGCTGCCAATGCGGGCGGTAGGGGGGGTTCGTCTGGCCACGTGTGCCACGGTATTCAGGGCCTGCCCTTTGCTCATTTCAATTGCACAGAAACAATGTCGCGTCTGCCGGCGATGCGACCTGCGACACGAGAGTGACTTGCCGCGATGTACGTCATGACGTCCATTTGCTTACGTCCCTTTGCCCGTTTCGCTGCCAAGGACCGATGCCGATTTCGACGCACCGTCAAAAAGTTCGAAGCACCAGGGCGGCAACGGGCACAACTTGGGGGACCACCCGGGACACAGCCGCCTCGACCCGCCCCGAAACCACCAGCACGACTCTCGCTTCAATCGATCGGACCCGTCGGTTTATGGTGCCTATCAAACGGTGTTACGTTCAGGCACTTAGCGGGTTTACATCTCGTTTAGACGGCCGGTGTACATCTGAATCGAAGAGTCGATGCAGATCCAAGTTGAACCGTCGGTGGACATCGCAGTTGAAGAGTCAGTGTATATCGCAGTTGAACAGCCGCTGTACATCGCGCATGAAGAGTCGGTGTACATCGTGGACCGGTCACACCATCCGGGCGGCGGCGGAAGGATTCAGCATCCAGCGGGCCGGGGGTTTACGGGCCAAGGGTTTAATTTAGGCAAGACTCCGTCCCTCTCGAGTACACCCAGATTTGGGCGCAATCGAGCTCGTCGTTCCGTAGGTCCCTGGCCGCCACAGAATTGGGTCGGCCGCAAGATCCGCGGAAGATCGCCATCATCCCAGCGCTAATACAAACCGCGCCACGACCCCGCCACCCTCAAAAAGTTCCTCACAGAGCTAAACCGGGAACTCACCTAAAAAGGTTCCCGAAAAGCGCGAACATTCGTCAATTCCTTATCATGCGTCGCTTAACTTTCCTGCAGGTTCACCTGCAGCCTGTTTCCTGAGGGTTGGGCCATTGATCCCACTGGCCCTGTTTTATCGACAGCGGACTGTCGGTGATTAACCCATGCGTCATTATTTTGCCGGCGTGTGGTGTCGGTTACGTTTCGAGTTTCCGGCGTGCGTTGGGGTTCCTTATTTTGTTTGGCGCCTGGGGCGCACTCCCTACTGCCGGTGTGGGCCGGCGATTCCCCAGGGGGCGACAGTGCTAGCGTGCTGAGAGCTTACTTCGCGGTTCAGCTACAAACACTGTCGCAGTAATAGCCTAAAGACAACGAGACAACATACCCCGACTTATTCTGCCGGTCAAAAATAATACCTCCTGTGCGGGCGGGTTCTGCGCGAATTCTCGCCAGAATTTCACTCTTTTTGGGCGGTTCCTGCAGCCCCTGAGGAATCGCGCTTCATGGGTGTTGTTTTCGGTCATTTTCCATGAGCAGCTGTTTTTTCGGTCGCGCCACGCGCAATGCTGGTTGTGCTATCGCAATGCTTATACCTGCTGTAACGCGCGAAGAGTTGCTATGTAACGGTTTGCTACATCTGCTGTATGCACAAGTTATGTTCATTCATAAAACGCTGCAGAACGGTCCGGGCAAATCGTTGCCAGCAAGCTTTGCAACCCGCTCAAAAGAGGGCGTGGGGTGCTGCTTCGCTGCGCAGGGGGCGGCTGTTTGATAAGTTGGGGGAACTGTGCGGCTTCCAGCGTCGGGATCCCCAGGCCATGCCGACGAAGACGCCGACGTATAGCTGCAAGCTGGGAATCTGTAGAGGGTAGTCGGCGAGCGCATGCGCAAAGATACCTAAGAGGCCGATGAGGATCGCGGCGAGGAGCCACTGCTGATTGGCGGGGGCGCGGGGAAGCGCGCGGAACACCGAGAGCAGGGCGCCGCCGGTGAGAAGGGCCCAGAGCGCGATGCCGACCCAGCCCCATTCGACGAGCAGCTGGAGGTAGTCTTCGCAGGCGTAACTCCATTCGCTCACACGAGTTCCCGGGACGTGGGTGGTGTTGATCCAGCGCGAGTAGAGATCGAAGAGCCAGCGCGGGGAGGTGGGGAAGAGGAGTTTGAAGCTGCCGGGGCCGGAGCCGAACCAGGGGGCGTCAGTGGACATGCCCCAGGCGACGCGCCAGGCGAGGACGCGGGCGCTGTCGGCGGCGTGGTGGAGGTAGGCCCCGAGGCCGGCGCGGCTGTCGGTATAAAGGGCAAGTGCGACAAGGCTTACAACGCCAACGGCGGCCGCCGCGGCGAGCCCAATAGCACGCATTTTCCCGCTCCGCCGCTCCCCGCGGCGCCGCCGCTGCCAGAGCGCCCAGGCAAGAAAGAGCAGCAGCTCGAGCGCCATGATGAAGACCGCCCCGCGAGAGATGTTGACGAGGAGGGCGGCGAGGAGGAGGAGAAGGGCGCAAATCGTGAGAAAAAGGGGCGTCTTTGCGGGGAATATCTGGGATTCTGGGCTGATAATGGGGTTTTGGGTGGTCTGGAGGGTCCAGTAAGCGGGGATAAGAAGGGATAAGACGAGGTTTAGATACGCTCCGGCGTTCCCATGGTAATCGAAGGGGCCGAAGACGGAGGCTTCGTGGGCGAGGTGGGTGGTGAGCGGGGGGAGGAAGTCGAACTTGGCCAGAATGCCGTAGAGGGCGATGGAGGCGCCGGTGGCGGTCATGGTGAGCCAGAGGCGTCGTCGCCAGGCGGGGTCGGCGGAGAGGTCGCAGGCGACGAGGAGGAGTCCGAGGATGCCGGTGATGGGCCACATCCATTCGGCGGCGGTGAAGCGTTCGGTGGCTCCCGGCGCGGCGGGCCATAAGGGCTGCAGTGGCTGGTACTTGTGGGCATCAAAAAGGTAGAGGGAGCGGGCGTTGAGGGTCATCCACCAGCCGAGGAGGAGGAGGGCGAGGACGGCGGCGGCGCAGAGGGGCGGGACGGGGGGGCGTTTTCTTGTCCTTATATAGTGGAGGGTCCAGAGGAGGGCGGCGAGGATTCCGGCGAGGCCGAGGGGGAACTTGGCCCAGTCGTCGATGGAGGCGAGGGCCCAGGGGGCGGCGACGAGGAGGGCGAGGAGGATGGAACCCGCAAGGGAGCGGAGCATTGGGGGGACTCGCAGAAGGGGGCCGATAAGGGTGAAGGGAGGAAAGCTGGGGGAGGGGGTTAAGGTGGGGCGGAGGTTAACCGATCCAGACTGTGGCCAGCCCAACAACACAGAAGTGAAGGCAGGGGGGTTGGACTGGGTAATTGCTGAAAAGTTGTTCGCATTAGTTGTTTAGCCTGAGGTAGTTCCGATAAAAGGGAGGACTCCACATTAGAAAACCACCTCAGGCTACCCACCTCGTCAAAATTTTGCCCACCTTTCCCAAGTATTCTAAGTTCCCCTTAGAAAATTCGGGTTGGAGTTCTTAATGGTTGCACGCCGCCGCCACCGTTGTCTTTTCGAAGCGCTCGAAGGTCGAGCCTACCTGACCGCCTCGCCGACGCTGGCGTTGGCGGGGGTAGCCGCGGACCTGGCGGATGGCACGCCCACCCGTATCTATCGGACGCCGGCCCTGCTTCAGAACGCCGTTTCCACGAACGCCCTGAAAGTGAGCCCGAACAACCTGCAGGGGGCGCAGGCGTACTTCAACCTGGTGTTTGGGGATCCGCCCCCGACGATCACGAGCGATCCGACGGCGAGTTTTCTGGACAACAACGAGCTGACCGCCGCGCTCCACGTGGACGCGACGGCCAGCTCGAGCGATTACAAACTGTCGTACACCTGGTCGGTGACGACGATGCCCAACGGGACAGCGCCGACGTTCTCGATCAACGGATCGAACAGCTCGCAGGACACGGCGGTCACGTTTTACGCGGCGGGGGATTACACGTTCCAGGTGCAGGTGTCGGACGGATTGCAGTCGACGCTGGGGCAGGTGAACGTGCACGTGGATTCGATCGCGTCGCACCTGGTGGTGGCGCCGGGGGCCACGCAGGGGTCGAACGGGACGCTGCGGCCGAACGCGAGTTCGCCGTTCTCGGCATTTCTGACGGATCAATTCGGGCAGGCGTTCAGCGGCGCGGTGACGTGGTCGCTGGATGCGGGGAGCGTGGGGACGGTGTCGTCGACGGGCGTGTACCAGGCGGCGGCGCAGTCGGGGTCTGCGACGGTGCGGGCGACGTATGGGTCGCTGACGGCGGCGGCGACGGTGACGGTGGCGAATGGCGCGCCGGTGGTGGTGACGCCGGCGAGCACGGGCACGCCGAGCGTGACGGGGACGACGGCGACGTTGAACGTGCTGGGGAACGATGACGGCGGGGAAAGCAACCTGGTGTATACGTGGACGCTGACGTCGGGTCCGGGGGCGCTGCAGCTTTCGGCGAACGGGACGAACGGGGCGAAGTCGACGACGGTGACATTCTCGAAGGCGGGGGTGTATTCGTTTTTGGTGACGATCAGCGACGGGGTGCTCACGACGAGCAGCGCGGTGACGCTGACGGTGGTGCAGAAGGTGACGTCGATCGCGGTGACACCGGCGTCGCCGACGGTGAACCTGAAGGGGACGTCGCAATTCAGCGCGGTGGCGAGCGATCAGTTCGGGGACGTGCTGACGACGCAGCCGACATTCACGTGGACGCGGACGGGCGTGGGCGGGGTGAATGGTTCGGGGCTGTTCACGGCGGGGACGACGGCGGGCGGGGCGACGGTGACGGCGAGCGCGGGCGGGGTGAGCGGGTCGGCGGGGGTGACGGTGAACAATGCAGCGCCGACGATCGCGACGCCGGCGAACGGGGCGACGACGGTGACGGGCGTGAGCACGACGCTGGGCGTGCTGGGGGCGGATGACGGGGGCGAGACGGGGCTGACGTACACGTGGTCGCTGGTTTCGGGGCCGGGGAGTCCGACGTTCACGGTGAACGGGACGAACGCGTCGAAGACGACTTCGGTGAACTTCACGCAGGCGGGGGTGTATTCGTTCATCGTGACGGTGAGCGACGGGACGCTGTCGACGACGAGCACGGTGTCGGTGACGGTGGCGGCGACGTTGAGCTCGATCGTGGTGACGCCGGGGAGTTTCTCGCTGGCGGTGAACCAGACGCAGAATTTGAGCGCGGTGGGGTATGACCAGTTCGGGGATGCGCTGGCGGTGCAGCCGGCGCTGACGTGGAGCAAGGGATCCGGGGTGGGGACGATCGATTCGAGCGGGCTGTATTCGGCGGGGGGGCTGACGGGCGTGGCGACGCTTTCGGCGAGCAGCGGCGGGGTGACGGGTTTTGCGACGGCGGTGGTGGGGAACAACGCGCCGACGGTGGCGACGGCGGCCTCGACGACGACGCCGACGGTGACGTCGACGACGGCGGCGCTGACGGTGCTGGGCGCGGACGACGGGGGGGAGAACAACCTGACGTACACGTGGTCGCTGATTTCGAGCCCGACGGGCGGGACGGCGGCGTTTTCGGCGAACGGGACCAACGGCGCGAAGGCGACGACGGTGACGTTCAACAAGGCGGGGACGTACACGTTCCAGGTGACGCTGAGCGATGGATCGTTGACGACGACGAGCTCGGTGACGCTGAGCGTGGTGCAGCAGATCACGAGCATCGCGGTGACGCCGGGGACTTCGGGGGTGAACCTCAATGGCAGCAAGGCGCTTTCGGCGGTGGCGAGCGACCAGTTCGGGGCGGTGCTGACGACGCAGCCGACGTTCTCGTGGACGAAGACGGCGGGCGTGGGGGTGGTGAATTCGATGGGGACGTTCACGGCGGGGACGACGGCGGGGAGCGCGACGATCACTGCGAGCGCGGGCGGGGTGAATGGCACGGCGACGGTGACGGTGACGAACGCGGCGCCGACGGTGGTGACGCCGGCGACGGCGGTGTCGACGGTGACGGGGACGAGCACGAACTTGAGCGTGCTGGGCGGGGATGATGCGGGGGAGCCGGGGCTGACGTATATGTGGTCGCTGGTTTCGGGGCCGGGCGGGACGTCGCCGACGTTCAGCGTGAACGGGAGCAATGCGTCGAAGAGCACGACGGTGAGCTTCTCGAAGGCGGGTGCGTATTCGTTCCTGGTGACGATCAGCGATGGGACGTTGACGACGAGCAGTTCGGTGACGCTGACGGTGGTGCAGACGCTGACGTCGATCGCGGTGACGCCGGGGAGCTCGGCGGTGAATTTGAACGGGACGAAGGGGCTGTCGGCGGTGGCGAACGATCAGTTCGGCACGGCGATGACGGCGCAGCCGACGTTTGCGTGGAGCAAGGTGGCGGGCGTGGGCAGCGTGAACGCGAGCGGGGTGTATACGGCGGGGATCACGGCGGGGTCGGCGACGATCGTAGCGAGCGCGAGCGGGGTGAGCGGCAGCGCGACGGTGACGGTGACCAACAGCGCCCCGACGGTGGCGACGCCCGCGAGCGGGCCGACGACGGTGACGGGGCTGTCGGCGACGTTGAGCGCGCTGGGCGCGGATGATGCGGGGGAGAATGGGCTGACGTACACGTGGGCGATGGTTTCGGGGCCGGGCGGATCGACGCCGACGTTCAACATCAACGGGAGCAACGCGGCGAAGACGGCGACGGTGACGTTCAACAAGGCGGGGAGCTACACGTTCCAGGTGACGATCAGCGATGGGTCTCTGACGACGACGAGCTCGGTGACGTTGAGCGTGGTGTCGACGCTGTCGAGCATCGCGGTGACGCCGGGGACGTGGACGGTGGGGGTGAATGGGACGAAGGCGTTTTCGGCGGTGGGGTATGACCAGTTCAATTTGGCGCTGAGCGTGCAGCCGACGTTCACGTGGAGCAAGGTTTCGGGCGGAGGGAGCGTGAGCGCGGGCGGC
>JBEHXY010000081.1:0-11802 GCA_048498455.1 Planctomycetota bacterium
GGCGATGGTGCGGGCGAATTCTTCCGCGCGGGTGTGGAGCTGGTCGTGGATCTTCTGGCAGGTGGCGGCCCGGGCGTGGGCGGGGCGGGATCTGAGGGCGTGGAAGGATTGCTGCATGGCGGCGATGGCGGATTCGATGTCTTGCGGGGAGGCTTGGCAGACTTCGGCGATGACCGCCCCACCGAAGGGGGCTCGGAGGGTTTCGGATTTTGGGGTTGGGACTTGTCGGCCGTTTAGCCAGAGGGGCGTTGCCATGGGAACTCCGTGAGGTGATGAGGGATTGTACGCTGGCTGGCGGGCGGGCGTTGGTGAGAGGGCCCTTAGCGCTCCCTCACGGTCGCGGTACTGAGGGGTCCCGGGGAGTCGTTGCGGTAGACGCCTTTGCGTTTGAGGCGCCATTGCAGGATGGGGCGGAGGACGAGGAGGGTGGCGAGGTAGATGCAGGCGGTGCCGACGGACATGACCCAGCCGAGGGAGGCGAGGCCGCGGTGTTTGGCGAGGATGAGGAAGCCGAAGGAGAAGGAGGTGACGATGGCGCAGAGGAGGAGGGCGCGGTCGGAGACGTCCCAGGTTTTCCAGATGCGGCGGGGGTCGTGGAGGGTTTCGCGGTAGCGGTGGACCATGAAGACGCCGTATTCGTGGCCGGCGCCGATGAGGATAGGGAGACCGAAGAAGTTGGCGAAGTTCCAGCTTCCGGGAATGCCGAAGGGTTCGTGGAGGTAGCGCCAGAGCCACATGCACAGCAGCAGCATGGGAAGGCCGAGGGCGAGGACGGAGACGGCGAGGAGGGTCTGGCCGATTTTGCGGAGGTCGAGGAGCACGAGGATGAAGATGAGGAGGAGGGCGGCGAAGGTGGCGGTGCGGAACGCCTTGTGGATTTCCTGGACGGAGTGGTAAAGCTGCGGCGCGATGCCGGTGAGTACGACGTCCTGGCTGGGGGTGCGGGCTTCGACTTCGGCGACGAACTGCTCGAGCTTGCCGGGCTCCCAGAGGTCCTCCTTGGGATAGACGTAGAGGGCGTAGGTGGGCTGGCCCGCGGGCTGGGAGGTCTGGGTTTCGTCGCGCTCGCTGCGCGGGACTTCGCTGGCGGCGAGGTGGCTCACGAGGTGTTCGCGCAAGGGGCGGGGAAGGCGGGCGATGTCGAGCGGCGGGGGCACAAAGAGGGCGGCATTGTGCTGGAGCTCGGCGAGCAGCGTCTGCTGCCATGCGGCCATGCGATCGAGGCGCTCCTGGGCTTCCGGGGCCGCCAGCGGGGCGCGCAGCGCGGTTTGGAGAGCCTGCACCTGCACGCCGAGGTCCGTGAGATCGACGCCGCCTTTTTTCTGCCATGCGGAAAGCAGGTTGCGGGCGGCATCGGCGATATTGGCCAGGTCGTGGGCATCGACGGGCGGGAGCGTCTGCCAGTGGATGTCGGCGAGGGCCGCGTTGTTTTTCACCAGCCACTCGCGCTTGTCGAGGGCATCCAGGATGCTCTCGGTGTGGTCGATGGTGGAGCCTTCATCGGGCTTGGGCGTGAGCGCAGCGCGGGCGTCGCGCAGGGCGTCGAGGCTTTCGCTGGTGACGGCGGCGAACCAGGTCGGCAGCTTGTGGACGCTCTGCACCGATTCCAGCGACTGTGCCTGGAGACGCAGGAGGTTGGGATCGAAGCGCGGCGGCAAGCTGTAGTAGAGGCCGGCCGCGGCGGTGACGATCCAGACGGCAGGAAGAATGAGCCGCCAGCCGCCGGCCTTGGGGGCCCGTTCGGGATCGTGGTAACGGTCGGTTTCGTCGACCTTGCCGACGCGCGCGGGGAAGAGGGTGAGCAGCGCCGGCAGCAGGGTGTAACCGGCGATGAGACAGAGCAGCAGTCCGCCGCCGGCGATGATGCCGAGCTCGGCGGCGCCCTGGAACTGGGTGAAAACCGAGACTAGGAAGGCGCCCGCGGCGCCGGCGCAGGCGGTGGAGATGGGGGGACTGACGTAGCGGAAGACGCGAGCCCAGATGGCCTGGGGGCGGTTGTAGCGTTTCTTCTCGAAGCGGTAGCGGGTGAGGATCTGGATGAGGTAGTCCATGCCGATGCCGATGAGGGCGATCACGAAGACCAGCGAGAGGAGGTTGAGGCGGCCGACGGAGAGGGCGGCCCAGCCAAAGGTCCAGCCGATGCCCACGCCGAGGCAGAGTTCGGCGACGACCACGAGCCAGAAGTTGCGCAGGAAGAGGAACATGGCGGCGAAGACGAGCGTGAGGCCGCAGACCTCGGCCATCTTGGTGTCGCGATCGCTGGTGCGCATTTCGTCGGCTTCAAGCGCCGGGCGGCCGGTGATGACGGGCTTCTGGAACTCGTCGAAGCCCTGCCATGCCGATTCGACGGCGGCGCGCATGCGGGCCAGCGGCTCGGTGACATCAGCGAGCGAGGAGTAATCGCGCTCCTGGTAGACGTTGATGGCGAGGATTTTTTCGTGGCGGTGCTGCGGGTCGTGGCGCTTGGATTCGTCCGGGATCATGTTGTAGCCGCGGGTTTCGGGATCGGTGAGGGCGGCGGGATCAAGGGTGGAAAGATCGGGCATCTGGTCGCCGCGCTGCCAGCGCTCGCGCGGGGTGCGCAGGGCGCTGTTGAGCGAACGGGTGAGCGCGGTGATGAACGGGGCGCCGTCGGCAGGCGGGCCCTGTGCCATGGCGTTGAAGAGCCGCTGGGTCATGTTGCCGCCGAGGAGGATCTGGTCGACGTTGGGCTTTTCACCGACGACCTTCAGGAGCTGGCTGAATTGTGCGAATTGCGAGCTTTCGCTGCGGATTTTTTCCCAGGGGGCGAATTCCAGCGCCTGCTCGCCGAGCTCCTGCAGGGACACATGCGACTCCACCCGGCTGACATCCCCGTGGAGCGCCGTGAGGTTGGCGGTGATCTTGTCGGCCAGGGCGATCCAGCGCGATGCGGGCGGAGGATGGGAATAATCGCGCGGCTCGACGATGACGACGAAAGACTCGTTTTCGGGAAATTGCGAATCGTAGCGAAGATAGGCTTTAAAGAAGGGCAGCTCGGGGGTGAGCAGGGCGTTCTGGTCAGTGGACAGGGACAGGTGGATCTTGGCGAAAACGACCGCGGCCACCAGCAGCACGGCGCAGGCGGCGATGGTGATCTTCGGGTGACAGACGACGCGCATCACCGCTTTGACCAACAGCCGCTGAACGAAACCCATGAGCGCTCTCGACGAAACGGTCCCCGGCCGCCGCGGAAAAACCGCGGACGGACTCTGCGCCGGGAGGGAGATTATCGGGGAGGCGGGCCGAAGACGCTACGCGCGAACGGCGCCCACGCCGAGGCGGAACATCGTCTTGAGCGTGGAGGCGGTCTTGGTGGTTTTGGTGAGCACTTCCTCCATCGCATTCAGGAACCAGTCCATGTCTTCCTTGGTGACGGTCATCGGCGGCAGGAACTTGATCACTTCGGTGTGATAGCCGGCGACCTGCGTGAGGATGCGGTGCTCGTGGAGCAGCGGGACGATGACGGTCTGGCCGAAGACGGCGAAGTTCATCTTGTGGAGGGCGTCCCATTTCTGCTGGAGGAGGAAGCCGCTCTTGGGACGGGCGAAGTCGATGGCGAACATGACGCCCTTGCCTCGGACTTCCGAGACGAAGGGGCAGTTTTCGCCGATGGTCTTGAGGCGGCCCATGACGTACTCGCCCATGGTGGCGGCATTTTCGACGAGTTTCTCGTCCTCGATCACGTGCAGGCTCGCCAGCGCCGCGGCCATGGCCATGTCGTTCTGGCCATAGGTATTGGAGTGGACGACGCAGCGTTCCATGGAGCTGAACACGCAGTTCATGATCTCGGGCCGGGCGACGATGGCGCCCACGGGCACGTAGCCGCCAGAGAGGGCCTTGGCGACGCAGAGGATGTCGGGCTCGACGCCGTCGAAATGCTGGTAGGCGAACCACTTGCCGGTGCGGCCCAGCCCGCACTGCACCTCGTCGAGGATGAAGACGGTACCGGCGGCCTTGCAGAGGCGCTGCACTTCCTGCAGGTAACCGGGGGCGACCATTTCGCAGGTCTTGCCTTGCACGGGCTCCACGATGAAGCCGGCGACATCCTTGGCGGCGAGGGCCTGCTCCAGGGCGGGGAGGTCATTGAAGGGAACCTTGACGGCCCCGGGGGCAAACTCGCCGAAGCGCTCCTTGAAGAAGTCGGCCCCGTTGATGGCCAGCGAGCCGCCGGTAAGCCCGTGGAAGGCGTGGTCGCAGTAAACGATCTTCTGCCGGCCGGTATAACAGCGGGCGAACTTGAGGGCGCCTTCAACGGTTTCGGTGCCGGAGTTGGTGAAGAAGACGCGGCTCAGCCCAGGCGATGTGTGGCTGGTCAATTTTTCGGCCACGAGCCCGGAGAGAATGGAACACTCCATCCGCACCAGGTTGGGCAGGTTCTTGTCCATGACCTGCTGCAGGACGGCCTTGATCTTTGGATGGTTCCGGCCCAGCGCGAACACCCCCCAGCCGGTGAGTAAATCGAGGTATTTGTTGCCCTGGGCGTCCCAGAGATAGGGTCCTTCGCCGCGGACGTATCCCTTGTCGAAACCGATCGTTTTGAGCATTTTGACGAATGCGGAATTGACGTGATCTTCGTGGAGCTGGTACTGGCGACCGTCATGCTGGGCCAACCATCCATGGAAATCCGAATACATGTCGGGCATCGACAACCACCTGTGCAGACGTAGGAAGCGGGCCAGTATAAGCGGTCGGCGGCCGGGGACAAAAAGCAGGGGCGTAGGGGATAATACCTTCGCCCGAACGTTCGCCTTTGCGTATAGTCGGGCAGGAGAAGCTTGCCGCTGGAGACTACTTTGTGATAGCCTCTGGCCCCAACGCCGGCCTCTCCCGGCGGCAGGTGGGATTCCAGAGGTCTTGGGGTCAAGGAAACCGGTGACGACATTCATCCGCACACCCGCTGAAGCGCAACTTCCCATTGGAACAACCCTTATTTCGCCCCCCCTGCCGGCCGTTCTGCCGGCCGAGGGCGCCGCGCCCACGCTTGCCGAAACGTTGGCGAAGGCGGAGGCGGCCCTGCTGGCGATGCATGACCCCAAGGGGTTCTGGTGCGCGGAACTGCAGGGCGATTCCATCCTGGAATCCGAATACATCCTGTTGAAGTTCATCCTGTCGCAGGAAAAGGACCCGGACCTGGTCGGGGTCGCCAACTACCTGCGGTCGATTCAGCAATCCGATGGCGGCTGGAACATGTATCCCGGCGGGGCCAGCGACCTCTCCGGCACCGTGAAGGCCTACTTCGCCTTGAAGCTCATGGGCGATGACCCGGACGCCCCGCACATGGCGGCGGCCCGGCAGGTGGTGATGAAGCTGGGCGGTGCGGAAAACTGCAACTCGTTTTCGAAGTTCTACCTCGCCGCCCTGGGGCAGATTTCCTACGACACCTGCCCGTCGATCCCGCCCGAAATCGTGCTGCTGCCGAAATTTCTCTATTTTAACCTCTACGCCGTGTCCGCCTGGTCGCGCACGATGATCCTGCCGCTGGCGATCGTCAGCACCCTGCGGCCGGTGCGCCACCTGCCCGACGAGCTTGGCATCCGGGAGCTCTACCGCGACTATGCGGTCGGCAACAGCTCCATCGGCAAGCTCAAGAGCCTGCCCAAGTCGTGGCGGGAGATGTTCCTGCTGATCGACATGACGCTGAAGCGTTACGAAAAAACCGCGGTGACGCCGCTGCGGCCCAAGGCGATCCGCGAGGCCGAGAAGTGGATTCTCGAGCACATGGAAGGTTCGGAAGGGCTGGGGGCGATCTTCCCGCCGATGGTCTATGTGCTGATCGTGTTCAAGGCGCTGGGCTATCCGGATGACCACCCGAAGGTGCTCGAAGCGCAGAAGCATTTGAAGGATCTGTTCATCCGCGAGGGCGATCAGATTCGGATTCAGCCCTGCTTCTCGCCGGTATGGGACACGGGCATCGCGCTCAACGCGCTGGCCGAGGCGGGGATGCAGGAAAAGCATCCGGTGGCGGCGGCGACGACGAAGTGGCTGCTGGAAAAGGAATGCCGCACGGCGAGCGACTGGGCCAAGAACTGCCCGGACTGCGAGCCCTCCGGCTGGTATTTCGAATATGCCAACCCGCACTATCCCGATGTCGATGACACGGCGATGGTGGCGATGGCCCTCAAGCGTGTCGGCGGCGATGTCGCCAAGCCCGCCGTGAAGCGGGCGATCGCCTGGCTGATGGCGATGCAGAACGATGATGGCGGGTGGGCGGCCTTTGACCGCACGCGCAACCGGCCGGTGCTGGAGCATGTGCCCTTCGCCGATCACAACGCGATCCAGGATCCCTCCTGCCCGGACATCGCGGCGCGGGTGCTGGAGTTCCTGGGGCACACCGGCATGACCGTGGCGCATCCCGCGGTTCGCCGCGGCATCGACTTCATCAAGGAAACGCAGGAGCACGAAGGCTGCTGGTTCGGGCGGTGGGGCGTGAACTACATCTATGGCACCTGGCAGGTGCTCACGGGCTTGAAGAGTGTCGGCGAGCGGATGGACCATGCGTACATCCGCCGGGCAGTGGACTGGCTGCGGTCGGTGCAGAAGCCGGACGGCAGTTTTGGCGAGAGCTGCGACACCTACGAGAATCCCAGCCTGAAGGGCCGGGGGCCAAGCACGCCCTCGCAGACCGCGTGGGGGGCGATGGGCCTGATGGCGGCCGCCGGCGAGAGCACCGGCAGCGACCCGCACATCAACAAGGCCATCCAATGGCTGATCGACAACCAGGGGGCGGATGGGAACTGGGAAGAGTTGTTTTTCACGGGCACCGGCTTCCCGCGCGTGTTCTATCTGAAGTACCACCTGTACCGGCTGTACTTCCCGCTGATGGCGCTGGGGCGGTATCGGCGGCTGACGGCGGGCTGAGGTCACGGGGGGGAAATGTGCCACGAGTCATCCCGGCAAGCGTTGGCGCGTTGCACGCGCGCCGTGGACGCTGTCACGTCGGCGATGTTCCTGTACAATGCGACCTTCTGCAGGAACCTGGCGCGTGGCGCCGGGATGCAGAGGATTTTTCCAGGAGCCGTCATGGCGAAGAAAATGGCGAAGAAAGACGTGAAGAAAAAGAAGTACGGGAAAAAGAAGAAGGGCAAGCAGAGCTGACGGCTCGGGGGGATGGGGGGCGGGGATTCTTTTTTCTCGACGGTTGCAGCAGATGCGCGGGGCGGCGATGGACGAGGCGCGGCAGGCATTTTTGCGGCAATGGGCGGACACGTGGGAATGGCTGGGAATCGCCGCGCCCGATGTGCAGCCGCTGCTGACGCGCTATAACGAGGCCCATCGCCATTATCACAACGCCGCACACATCGTGGCATGTATCGGTGAGCTCCACGGGATCGGCGCATCGCTGGCCGACGAGCACCGCGGGGCGCTGGAACTCGCGCTGTTTTTCCATGATGTGCTTTACGAGCCGCAGCGCCGCGACAACGAAGAGGCGTCGGCCGCCTTTGCGCAGCATTTCCTCGTGGGGCTAATCGACCCGGCCTTTTCCGCGCAGGTCGCGCGGCTCGTCCGCATCACCGACCATCACCACCCCCCCACCGCGCCTGACGAGGCCCTCATCGTCGATGTGGACCTGTCCATCCTCGGCCGTCCGCGGGCCGAGTTCAGCGTTTACGAGCAGGCGATTCGCGCCGAGTACGAGCACGTGCCCGACGAGGCTTTTCGCAACGGCCGCGCGAAGCTGCTCGAGGAGTTCCTCGCGCGCCCGCGGATCTACAGCACCGCCCCGTTCTTCGAGCAATACGAAGGACCGGCGCGGGTTAACCTGGAGTGGTCGGTCGCGCAACTGCGCACCAAGGCGACCCCTTAGCGGAGAAAAACCTGATGCGACTGGGCAGAGCGGCAACGGCGTGGGCATTGGCGGCGGGACTCCTTGCGACGGCGGTGCGCGCCGCCAAACCGGACGCCGCCACGCTGGCGAAGATCCCCGCGCAAATGCAGGCCTTCGTCGACAAGGGCGAGATTTCCGGCATCGTCACGCTGGTGGCGACCAGGGACAAGGTGGTGCACCTCGCCGCGGTGGGCAAAAGCGATCTCGAGAGCGGCCGGGCGATGCAGACCGATGATCTGTTCTGGATCGCCTCGATGAGCAAGCCGATCACTGCGGTCGCCGTGGCCATCTGCAAGGATGACGGCAGGCTGTCGTTTGACGACCCAGTCGAAAAGTACATTCCGGCATTCAAGAAGGTGACGCTCGCCGGCGGCGCGGCGCCATCGCGGCCGATCACGATCCGCGACCTGCTCACGCACACCAGCGGCATGGGCGAATATTCGAAAAGCCAGCCGCACTGGACCCTGCAGGAATTCGTCAACCAGGCGATCAGCCAGCCGCTGAAATTCCAGCCCGGCACCAAGTGGAGCTACTCCACTGCCGGCATCGACGCCCTCGGCCGCGTGGTGGAAATCGTCAGCGGCAAATCCTTCGACGCCTTCATGAAGGAACGTATTTTCGATCCGCTGCAGATGACCGACACCACCTTCTGGCTCTCGTCGGAGCAGGCCCAGCGCTTCGCCCACAACTACCGGCTCAATCCGACGACGCAGAAGCTGGAGCCCGCGACCATCGCTTATATGTATGGCACCGAGATCACCGACCGCCAGCGGCCGCCGCTCGGCGGGGCGGGGCTGTTCTCCACTGCTGCCGACATCGGCAAGTTCTACCGGATGACCCTCAACCACGGGTCGGTCAATGGCAAGCAGATCCTCAAAGCTGAAACACTGGCCGAGATGCTCAAGGTGCAGACCGGCGAACTCACCGCCCGCCCCGGCATGCCCTGGGGCTACGGCTTCTGCATCGTCACCGATCCCAAGGCGATGGAAGCCAACGCCATGCTCACGCCCGGCTCCTATGGCCACGGCGGCGCCCACGGCACCAGCAGCTGGGTCGATCCTGCCAAGGGGGCCGTCTACGTGATCATGCTGCAGCGGGCCTCGCTGCGCAACCCGGACAACTCCGACATGCACCGCGTCTTCCAGGAAACGGCCAACGCGGCGTTCGGAAAGTAGCGGCTCTCCTGCCATCGTTCGAGCAATAGGAAGCGGCGGCGGGAGTTATCCTACGGATGGCACTTCCCCCCTTTTTGTTAAACCCGCAGGCAGGGCATCCCCGCCCGGCTGCGTTTGGCATCGAGACATTCGGCCGATCCCCCTCTGACAGCTTTACCTCCGGAGCATACTGATGCGGAAAACAATCATGTTGAGCCTGGTTCTTGCGGTGATGGGCGCGGCAGCGTTCGCGCAGACAGCCCCTAGTGATCCTGCAGCCGGCGGCGGCCGCCGAGGTGGCGGACGGCGTGGCGGCGGCCAGGCGGCCGATGCAGGTCCGCCGGTCGAATCGCTGCGCAAAGAGTGGGTCGATTCCGACACCGGCCACAAGGTTTATCGACTGTCGGTGCAGAACGGCAGCGGCAGCCTCTATTTCCACTACAACGCCTACTCGCCCGACGGAAAAACGGTGGTCTTCAACAGCCCCGCCGGCATCATGGAAGCCGACCTCACCAGCAAGAAAGCCGAGCTGGTGGTGCCCTCGGCCGGCGGCCGCGTCAGCGCGATGGAAACCTCGCGCGTGGCCAACGAAGTGTTTTACATGGACCGCCAGTCGGGGGCGATCATGGCCGCGGACCTGGGTCCCGGCCACAAGACCCGCGAAGTCGTGAAGGTGCCGCAGGGGCTGCAGATTTCCTGCGTAAACGCCGACGCCACGCTATTTGCGGGCGTGATCATGAACGCCCCGGACCCGGACAACAAGGCCGCCGCGCCCGACAAAATCCCCGCTGAAAATCAGTATGACCGCATGTTCCCCGGCAAGAAGCCCGAGGAATTATCCGCGATGAACCGCTCCAGCGCCGACAAGGAAAACCGCCTCGCCCGGCAGCTCACGCAGGCCGTCACCGGTGCGCCGCGCTGCCTCTTCACGCTCAACGTCAAGACCGGCGAGGTGAAGCGTTTCGGTTATGCCCACGCCTGGCTCAACCACCTGCAGTTCTCCCCCACCGATCCTAACATGCTGATGTTCTGCCACGAGGGCACCTGGCACGAGGTCGACCGCGTCTGGACGATCAACGTCGCCGACCCTGATCCCAAGCCGACGCTGATGCACAAGCGGACCATGGACATGGAAATCGCCGGCCACGAGTGGTGGGGCGCCGACGGCAAGTCCGTGTGGTTTGACCTGCAAAAGCCGCGGTCGCAGAAATTCTTCGTCGGCTCCGTCGAACTCGGAACGCTGAAGGAAACCGACTACCCCATCCCCCAGAACCAGTGGGGCGTCCACTACAACCGCTCGAAGGACGGCTCCATGCTCTCCTCGGATGGCGGCGATGACGCGCAGGTCGCCTTCGCTCCCGACGGCATGTGGATGAACCTCTTCCGCGTGCAGCCCGACGGCACCCTCGTCCACGAGCACCTCGTGAACATGAAAAAGCACAACTACGTCACCCCCGCTTCCGGCGGCGTCAACGGCGTCGAACCCAACGGCACCTTCTCGCCCGACGGCAAGCTCCTGATCTTCACCGGCAACTTTGACGGCGCCCAGCACGTCTATGCGGTCGAAACGGACAAGGCTTCGAAGTAACAGCACGCAAATCGAGGAATTCGCATGAAGATCCGGCAGGCAGTGTTGGCCGCGGTGGCGGGGGCGGCAGGCGTGGCGGTGTGCGCGGCTCAGACGACCACGCCCGGCAATGTGCCCATGGACAGCTCCGCCCCGGTGCAGGCGCAGCGCGGCGGCGGGGCGACCGTCGCCGCGGCCGCCACCCAGAAGGATGTGCCCGTCTCCCGCGTCGACAACAGCAAGTACACCGTCGAGGCCAACATCCCCTACGACCAGTACACCCAGACCACCCTCGACATGATTTATCCCAAAGGCGGCGGCCCTGAGGCGAAGGAGAATCTCCCCGGCGTCGTGATGTTCCACGGCGGCGGCTGGATTCGCACCGACAAGGCGACGATGTCCTCCTTTTACAACCGCTTCCTCGACCACGGCTTCATCGTCTGCAACGTGGAATACCGCATGGCCAACCCGGGCGGCGCGATCGCCCCCGCCGCCTGCGAGGATGCGCTCAAGGCCACCAAGTGGTTCTGGGATCACGCCGATCATTACCACGTCGACAAGACGCGCCTCATCGTCACCGGGGCTTCCGCCGGCGGCCACCTCGCCCTGTGGGTCGGCATGGCGACGCCCGAGGCCAAGCTCGGTCCCACCAACCCCGGCGACTTCAAAATCGCCGCCATCGTCAACGGCTACGGCCCGCCCGACGTGAACGACCTGCTGAAGCGCAAAACCAGCTGGGCGGTCCAGTGGCTGCCGGAAAGCACGCCCGACCGCGAGGCGCTGGCCACCCGCGTCAGCCCGAGAACCTACGCCCGCAAGGACATGCCGCCGCTGCTCACCGTGCAGGGTTCGCGCGACAACACCGTTCCCGTGATCCAGAACCAGGACCTGGTGAAGGACATCAAAGCCAAAGGCGGCGACGCCGAGATTTACCTTGCCGAGGGCGCCAGCCACGGCTTCACCGGAACCACCTGGCCCGGCGTGGAGCACGAAGTTTTCGACGTGTGGCTGCCGGCCCACCACATCATCCAGGCGCCCGCCGCCAAGTAATCCCCGCGCATTTTCCTCCAGAGGTTTTCTGCCATGAAACGACTCGCCGCGCTGCTTGTCCCGCTCCTGTTGTCCGCCGCGGTCGCCCGCGCGGCCGATGAGGTGATCAAGCAGGAGCTCACCAGCCCCACCGCCGCCGAGCTCACCGCCAACCTCAAAGACCCGCCCGGCGAGTTCGGCATGTC
>JBEHXY010000082.1:0-11769 GCA_048498455.1 Planctomycetota bacterium
GGCGGGCGCTGCATCGGCCGTGGTCGCCGCCGGCGCCTGTGTGGGCGATTCGTGCAGCGTGTTTTTTCATGCGGACGGAGCCGGAGCTGGCGCTGCGGTCGCGGCGGTGTTATCCGCGGCGGCTGGAGCGGGAAGCGGGGTTTGCGTTTGCGTTTCCGACGATTGAGGGGGCGCTGGGGGATTGTTTTTCGGGGTGAGGGAGAGGGCCTTCCAGGGCGCATGAAAGAGCCCCGGGATTCCTCCCGGGGCTCGGGTTCACGATGGGTTTCCAAGGGGTGTGGGGATCAGCCCCAGCGGATGAGGCCGGGTTCCATGCGCAGTTTGACCTTGGGGTGTCGTGGGAGGACGCGGACGGCGAAGCCTTGCTGGCCGCAGCTTTGGGCGGCGATTTTTCCGGCGTAGGTGTGGATGGGGAACTCGGGGGCCTTGCGTTCGTCGGTTTTGGTTTTCTGCATGGGGGCGCGTTCGGCGACGGAGATGTTGCCGGCGGCGTCGAGGGGACCGAAGTAGAGTTCGACGGAGACTTCGTCGGGGTTGAGGGGTCCGAGGGAGACGTGGGCTTCGACATCGAGGGTGCCGCCGGCCTTCATGGGGGCGTCGTTGTTGGCCTTGACGTCGAAGATCCAGACCTTGCCCCATTCGCCCTGGACCTGGGCTTTCCACTTGGAGAGCTGCTTGGCGGGGGCGGCGTGGTCGGCGACGAGCTGTGCGTGGAACTTGTCGGCGACGGAGTAGAACTTTTCGAAGTACTCCTGGACCATGCGGGCGGTGTTGAAGTAGGAGCAGACGGAGCGCATGGACTGTTTCATGCGGGCGATCCAGCGGCGGGGGAGGCCGTCGGCGCCGCGTTCGTAGTATTCGGGGATGACCTCTTTTTCGAGGAGCTCGAAGAGGGACTCGGAATCCATGTGGTCCTGGTATTCGTCGTTGTTGTATTCCTGCTCGGTGCCGATGGCCCAACCGGAGGCGGGGTTGTCGCGGTAGCACTCGACCCACCAGCCGTCGAGGATGGAGAGGTTGATGGCGCCGTTGATGGGGCCCTTCATGCCGGAGGTGCCGGAGGCTTCCATGGGGCGGCGCGGGGTGTTGAGCCAGACGTCGACGCCCTGGACGAGGTAGCGGGCGACGTTCATGTCATAGTCTTCGATGAAGACCATGCGGTTGCGGACGTCGTCGCGTTTGCAGAACTTGATGATGTCTTCGATGTAGCGTTTGCCGCCGTCGTCGCGGGGGTGGGATTTGCCGGCGAAGACGAACTGGATGGGGCGGTCGCGGCTGGTGAGGAGCTTGATGAGGCGTTCCTGGTTGCGGAAGAGGAGTGTGGCGCGTTTGTAGGTGGCGAAGCGGCGAGCGAAGCCGATGGTGAGGGCCTCGGGGTCGAGGATTTCCTCGATGCGTGCGATGTCGGCCATGCTGCTTCCGCGGCGTGCGAACTGGACACGGAGGCGGTCGCGGACGAAGGCGACGGTGTGTTCGCGGCGGCGTTCGTGGGAGCGCCAGAGTTCGGCGTCGGGGATTTTTTCGACGCGTTCCCACATGCCGTAGTTGGCGGGTTTGTCGGCCCAGTCGGCGCCGAGGTAGCGGTTGTAGAGTGCGGAGAATTCATCGGAGAGCCAGGTCTGGGTGTGGACGCCGTTGGTGATGGACTTGATGGGGATTTCGGGCATGGGGACTTCGGGCCAGATGCGTTGCCACATGCGTCGGGAGACATCGCCGTGGAGGGCGGAGACGCCGTTGCAGTGCCAGGCCATGCGGAGGGCGAGGACGGTCATGCCGAAGTGTTCGTTGACGTCGCCGGGGGTGATTTTGCCGAGGTCGAAGAACTGATCCTTGGTGATGCCGAGCTTGGGGTAGTAGTGGCCGAGGTAGCGTTCGATCATTTCGGGGTGGAAGGCGTCGTTGCCGGCGGGGACGGGAGTGTGGGTGGTGAAGACGTTGCTGGAGGCGACGAGTTCCTGGGCTTCCTTGAAGGTGAGTTTTTCCTCGTCCATGAGGACGCGGATGCGTTCGAGGGAGAGGAAGGCGGAGTGGCCTTCGTTCATGTGGCAGACGGTGGGCTTGTAGCCGATGGCCTTGAGGAGGCCCATGCCGCCGACGCCGAGGAGGACTTCCTGGCGGACGCGCATTTCCTCGTTGCCGCCGTAGAGACGGCTGGTGATTTCGCGGTCTTCGGGGCGGTTGGTGGGGACGTTGGTGTCCATGAGGTAGAGGGAGATGCGGCCGACCTGGACTTTCCAGATGTAGGCTTTGACGGGGGCGTCGGGGTATTCGACGCTGATGATGACGGGGGTGCCGTCCTTGTTCATGACCTGGGTGAGGGGGAGGGTGAAGAAGTCATTTTCGGGGTAATTTTCGACCTGCCAGCCTTCGGAGTTGAGGGACTGGCGGAAGTAGCCAAAGCGGTAGAGGAGGCCGACGGCGACGAGGGGGAGGCCGAGGTCGGAGGCGGCCTTGAGGTGGTCGCCGGAGAGGATGCCCAGGCCGCCGGAGTAGATGGGGAGGGATTCGTGGAGGCCATATTCGGCGGAGAAGTAGGCGATTCTGGCCTGGGAGGCGGGGTGGTGCTGGGTGAACCAGGTGGGGGTGGACATGTAATGGCGGAGGTCGGTGAGGATGCGGTGCATGTGGGCGAGGAAGCCCTCATCGGCAGCGGCGGCGGCGAGCTTTTCCTGGGAGACGAGGGAAAGCATCTGGACGGGGTTGTGGTTGGTGGATTCCCAGAGCTCGGGATCGAGGCGGCGGAACAGTCCGGTGGCATCGTAATTCCAGAGGGTCCAGAGGTTATAGGCCAACTCCGAGAGCGGTTGGAGTTGCTCCGGAACCGCGGGAACGACGACGAAACGACGAACTGTGGGCATGCTCACTCCTTTGATCGCCCTCCCCGCCCGGGGACGACAGAACCACCAGTGTAAACGACCCCCGCAGTTTTGAAAATATCGGACGTTCCGTTTCCTGGCTTAAGGAGGAGCAGGGCATTCGGGGGAATTTTTTCGTGGGGCGATTTTGAGCGGGGGCGATTGCAATCCGGCGGGGGGCGCTGCACACTCGGCGGCTTGGAGAAGACCGGGTCCATTTTCCACCGGGTGCCGGCCGTGAGCTGGTGGCTGGGGCTGTCGGCGTATTTCGGGGGGATGCTGGCGCTGGCGATCGCGGCGCCGGTGCTGTTTCACACGACGCGGGGGGCGCACGTGTCGATGCCGGGGATCGCGGCGCCGCCGCTGGACATGGGCAACGAGACCGGGGGGGAAATTTTTGGAAATGTACTCAATGCGTTTTCGTATGTGGAAGTGATCGCGCTGCTGCTGCTGCTGGCGGGGCTGCTGGCGCGGCTGCGGACGCGGACGCGGGTGTCGCATGCGCTGGCGATCCTGTATGTGCTGCTGGGGCTGACGGCGCTGGCGGACCTGGCGTACGTGCGGCCGAAGGTGTGGGCGACGCGGGAGACGGTGCGGCAGCTGGCGGCGAGCGCGCCGGCGACGGCTCCGTTTGATCCGCCGGAGAAGCAGACGTTTGATTCGCTGCACCATTTGTCGGAGCGGCTGGGGCAGGCGAAGTTCTGGCTGCTGCTGGGGATGCTGGTGTTGTCGGCGGGGGCGGGGCCGGCGGTGGTGACTCCTGGGATTGCGGACTCCTGAAGCGGTGGTGGGACGATGGCGGAATCGCTTGCGGCCAAGAAAGAACGGACGGGGAAGATCCTGGAGGTGCTGGCACGGACTTATCCGACGCCGCACTGTGCGCTGAATCACCGCAATGCGTATGAGCTGCTGATCGCGACGATTCTGTCGGCGCAGTGCACGGACGCGCGGGTGAACCTGGTGACGCCGGCACTGTTTGCGAAGTATCCGACGCCCAAGGAGCTGGCGCTGTCGCATCCGAAAGACGTGGAGAAGCTGATCCAGTCGGCGGGGTTTTACCGGGCGAAGACCAAGTCGATAAGGGCGTCGGCGGCGGACATCGTGGCGAAGCATGGGGGCGAGGTGCCGCGGACGATGGAGGAGCTGACGGCGTTGCGCGGGGTGGGGCGCAAGACGGCGAACGTGGTGCTGGGGAACGCGTTCGGGCAGAACGTGGGGGTGGTGGTGGACACGCACGTGTCGCGGCTGTCGCTGCGGCTGAAGCTGACGAAGCACAGCGACCCGGTGAAGATCGAGCAGGATTTGATGAAGCTGGTGCCGCAGGAGGAGTGGACGAACTTTCCGCACCGGCTGATTTTTCATGGGCGGCAGGTGTGCATGGCGCGGCGGCCGAACTGTCCGGAGTGCCCGCTGCTGGGGTTGTGTCCGACGGGCCCGAAGCTGATCAAGCAGGGGCTGATCGCCAAGCCGAAGGAAGCGGGGCCGGAGAAAAAGGAGGTCTGATCGCTTTTTTCCGGAGGGGTGAGCGGCGCGGAGGCCTGAGGGGCGGCGGGGCGGGCGGAAATTTCGCCGGCAATTTTCGTCTTTTGTTATTTGGCGGCGGGTCCTTAGGATTCCGGGATGGTTTGGTTTTTGACTCGGTCGGAGCGGATGCCGGGCGGGCTGGTGTTTGGGCCGCCTGCGTGGACGCCGACGGCATTGAGGAACGCCTCGCCGACGCCGGCGGGGTTGCCGCACGAGCAATCGGCGCGTGCGCCGCATTCGCGCGAGGACCTGCTGCACCTGCTGGACACGCTGCAGTTGCACCGGACATCGCCGATCACGCCGCCGCTGGCGGACCAGTTGCGGGACCTGGAGAAGCGGCGGTGCCGGGGGCTGGTGCTGAACCTGCTGCCGACGCAGCCGGAGTATGCGTTGGGGTCGGGGTTGACGGCGCTGGCGCTGGACGATTTGCGTGCGGGGCTGTCGGCGATTCAGCGGGCGCTGGCGGCGGAGAAGGTGTACGCGGTGGTCGACAAGCATGACGGGCGGACGAAGGGGGTGTGGAAGAAGGGGGCGCGGGGCCATCGGCCGGGGCATGAAACGTGCCCGTACGAGGTGTGGTCGCTGCTGAACCGTTATCCGCAGGCGCATCCGACGACGCTGACGCACACGCTCTTCGGGCGGCGGCTGCAGGTGGGGCATCTGCCGACGCGGAACAACCGGGTGATCATCGATCCGGCGACGGCGTGGGCGTTCGGGCGGTATGTGCGGGCGGGGGAGCCGTTTTCGCATCGGCCAGTGCAGCTGTTTCATGATCGCGCGAGCGCCCCGCCGAACGCGGACGCGGGGGCGATGCTGGTGGTGGCGAAGATCGGGCAAGGGGTGGCGGACCTGCTGCATCAGTACCACGTGCCGACGGCGGGGCGGCAGGTGATCGTGAACGGGATGCTGTCGGGGGAGGAGGTGGATGCGAACAGCGCGGTGGTGACGCCGTGGACGGAAGCGGTGGCGGTGCGGGAGCCGCCGGTGAACGAGCCGGCGCATCCGTGCATCGGGTGCGGGTGGTGCGTGGATGTGTGTCCGACGTCGCTGATACCGATCACGCTGATGGAGCTGGCGAACAAGGCGCAGCATTTCATTGCGACGGCGCCGCTGACGACGACGGGGGGCGGCGGGTTGCCGACGACACCGGATCCGCTGGGCTCGCGTGCGGCGCGGGAGGCGTTGCATTGCATCGGGTGCGGGTTGTGCTCGTATGTGTGTCCGACGCGGCTGCCGCTGACGCAGCGGACGTTGCGGCTGCGGAACTGGATTCTGGCGGAGCCGGTGGAGACGGGGTGAGGCGGTTTTTCCTGGAGGAGACCCTCGTCACGAGGTTTATGCACGTTTGCGGGGCGTCGCGGCTTTGTGATTCCGGTATTTCGCCTACAATGCCTCTCTTCGCCACGCATCACCATGGAGCGCGCCCGATGAAACTTCCGTACCTCACCGCCGATCTTCCCGGTATCGGCGGCCAGATCAAGCAGCACCTGTACGACTTCCAGGTGGATGAGATTCCGCTGTACAAGCCCGACGGCGTGGGGACGCACGCCTACCTGCTGCTGGAGAAGCGCGGGTATTCCACGATGGCGGCGGCGGACATCCTGGCCCGCGGTCTGGGGCGCAAGAACATCGACATCGGGTATGCGGGGCTGAAGGACAAGCAGGCGGTGACGCGGCAGTGGTTCTCGGTGGAGCACCTGGAATCGGCGCGGGCCAAGGCGCTGGAACTGCCGCCGGGATTGAAGATCCTGGAAATTTCGCGGCACAAGAACAAGATCAAGCGCGGGCACCTGGCGGGGAACCGCTTCACGATCAACATCCGCAACCCGGAGTGGGGCCGCATCGGCGTGACGATGGATGAACCGCGGCTGCGGGCGGAAGCGATCATCGAGCGCATTCAAAAGACCGGGGCGCCGAATTTCTTCGGGCCGCAGCGTTTCGGCATGCGGCACGACAACCACCTGCTGGGGCTGGCGCTGCTGACGAACAATCCGCAGGCCTTCGTGGACCGCTTCCTGGGCGATCCCGATCCCTCGGTGGATCACGGGCAGGTGCTGCTGGCGCGGCAGCATTACGTGAAGAAGGAATATGACAAGGCGCTGGAGCTGTGGCCGGGGCATTTGCGGGACGAGCGGCGGGCGCTGACGGCGCTGGTGAAATCGCGCGGCAACGCCAAGCGGGCGATGTTCGCGGTGAACATCGAGCTCAAGAAGCTGCTGGTTTCGGCGCTGCAATCGTTCCTGTTCAACAACGTGCTGGAGCGGCGGCTGCCGAAGCTGGGGACGGTGCTGCCGGGGGATTTCTGCATCAAGCACGACAATGGGGCGGCGTTCCTGGTGGATCCGGATCCGGATGCGGCGGCGAAGGAGCAGGGGCGCGCGGATGCCCACGAGATATCGCCGGCCGGTCCGCTGTATGGCTTCCGCATGTCGCCGTCGCAGTCGATCGTGGCGGTGATGGAGGCGGAGGTGCTGAAGGAATCGGGCCTGACGCTGGAGAATTTCAGCGGGCCGATGGGGGCGCCGGGCGGTCGGCGGCCGATGCGGTTTTTCCCGACGGAGTTGTCGCTGGCGACGAACACGGACCAGCATGGCCCGCACCTGACGCTGGCGTTCACGCTGCCGTCGGGGACCTATGCGACGACGCTGCTGGCGGAGATCATGAAGTCGGATGTGGTGATCGATTAATGAGTGGGGCGGGGATTTTGAGCGATCACTCGGCGCCGGGGGGCGGGGTGCCTTGGCCGTCGGCGACGTATTTCGTGCGGCCGTCGCGGTAGGCGTCGGCGTCGACGTTTTCGTCTTCGCGGGGGGCGGGCGGGGTTAGGGCGGCGGGGGTTTGGCGCCACCAGGGGACGAATTCGCCGCACATGCGTTTGTGGATCACGCGAAGCATCGGCACGCACCAGCCGCAGCCGGTGCCGGCGGAGAGGCACTCGGAGATTTCCGACGCGACCCTGGGCTTTTCGATGCGGCAGAACGCCTCGATTTTGCGGAGGGGCACGTGGAAGCAGAAGCAGACGGTGTCATCGGGCTTTAGGGCCATGGGGCCATCTTAGCAAAACGGCGGGGGCGAACGGGAGGGGAGGGCGGATGCTCAGGCGACCTCGGCGAGCAGTTCGATTTCGACGGCAGCGCCCAGGGGCAGGGTGTTGACGCCGACGGCGGCGCGGGCGTGTTTGCCCTTGTCGCCGAAAAGGGCGACGAGGAATTCGCTGGCGCCGTTGGCGACCTTGGGCTGATCGGTGAAGCCGTCGGCGCTGGCGACGAAGACGCCGATGCGGACGATGCGCAGGACGCGGTCGAGATCGCCGCCGCAGGCGTCCTTGAGCACCGCGATCGCGTTGATGATGCAGAGGCGGGCGGCCTTGATGCCGTCGTCGATGGAGAGGGCGCCCTGGTCGGGACCGATGATGCCGCTGACGACGACTTTGCCGGCCTGCGAGGGAAGCTGCCCCGAGACGAACACGAGGTTGGCGGTGCGGACGAACGGCACGTAGGCGGCGACGGGCCTGGGCGCCGGGGGCAGTTCCACGCCGAGGCGGGCGAGGGTGTCATCGATCAGGCCCATGGGCGGCTCCTTTCAGGGAGTTTCAGCGGCGGGGGTTTGGGCGGAGAGATCGCACTCCATGCGGAGATTTTTCAGCTCGACGCCGCGGCAGTGGACCACCTGGTCGCCCAGGACGCGGAAGCCCTGGCTTTCGAAAAAGGCGCGGCCGGTGACGGCGGATTCCACGCGCAGGCGCGGGATGCCGCGGCGGCGGGCCTCGGCGAGCAGGCCCTGCATGATGGCGCGGCCGATGCCGCGGCGCTGGCGTCCGGCGTGGACGTAGAAGCGGTCGATGTGGCCGTCGGGCTCGAGCTCGCCGAAGCCGGCAAGCTCGCCGTCATCCTCGGCGACGAGGGTGTAGCGGGAGGCAACGACTTCGCACCAGCGGCGGATGTCGATGTCGTCGGGGGCCCAGGCCTTGACCTGGGCTTCGGAGTAATCGCGCGCGTTGACGTTGCGCACGGTCTCGCGGAACAGGCCGACGAGGCCGGGAGCATCACTGGGGCGGAAGCGCCGCACGGTCAGCACCGGTTCTCCTTTCCTGCCGGTCAAGCGCACGGCAAGGAGGGGGATGATAACGGATGGCGGGGGCGAGTGCCGCGCTGTGGGGAATCGGGAGCGGTCCATATTTCACCGCTGGGAGTCAAAGGAGCGCCATGGCCAGGCGATGCGGGGGGCCCAGAATCGGAGATTCCTCTCCAAGATGAATTTTTCTTCATGATGAAAAGGAAGCGACAGGGCGGCCCGGCGCGACTTC
Source organism: Planctomycetota bacterium (assembly GCA_048498455.1). Taxonomy (GTDB): domain Bacteria; phylum Planctomycetota; class Phycisphaerae; order WQYP01; family WQYP01; genus CALCHA01. The sequence continues at coordinate 8,686 of JBEHXY010000082.1, forward strand.
CTGAAAGCTTCGGCGGCCTCTGCGGCGGCGCTGTTGCTCTCACGGCGCGGCCTCGGCCAGACGTCGCAGCCGGCGCCGGTGTTCAGCGGGCTATCGCTTTCCTGAACGCCGGCGGGCATGCCCCGGCGAGCGGCGGTGTTATGATAGGGGTATGGACCTGTTGGACCCCCCTGTGGGAGCGTTGTATGCAGAACCTGGAGCGAAAATTTCGGTGCGGGGACCTGGCGAAAGCGGAGGGGGCGGCGCGGGGGATGGGCTCGACGGACCGGGGGGTGATTCACCAGCGGGATTTGTTTTTTGAAGCGCCGCAGGCGCGGCTGAAGCTGCGGGTGATCGCCGGGCGCGAGGCGGCGGAGCTGATTTCGTACCGGCGTGCGGATTCGCATGATGCGCGGATTTCGGATTACCTGCTGGCCCCGGTGATGAACGCGGAGGCGGTGATCGCGGTGTTGACCCATGCGCTGGGCAAGCCGCGGGAACTGGCGAAGGTGCGGCACCTGTTCATTTACAAGTCGACGCGCATCCATATTGACAAGGTGGAGGGAGTGGGGACGTTTGTGGAGCTGGAGACGGTGCTGAGCAAGGGAGGGCCGTCGGGGGAGGAGGCGGAGCGGGAGCTGGCGGAAGTGGTGGCGGCGCTGGAGCTGAAGGAGGCGGTGCCGGGGGCGTATGTGGATTTGCTGGAAGAACCGTAAAGGCGCGTGAGAGGGTTGGGGGTTGGTGCGTCCTGAGAGAGGGGGCGGCGAGAAAGGTCGAGTGGCATGAGCGGCAGCGGCGGCAATCCGGGGCGGGCGCGGGAATGTCCCAAGTGCGGGAGCCTGGTTCCGGCGGGGCACGTGCGGTGCCTGGTGTGCCGGCTGGAACGTTCGAAGATGGACGAGGTGGAGGCGGAGCTGGCGCCGCAGCGTCGGAAGGAGCAGGCGCGTGCGGAGCGGGGTCCGGCGTGGTGGCAGAGCAAGTGGGCGCTCGCGGTGATGGGGGTGCTGGTGGTGGGCGCGGTGGTGCTGGCGCTGGCGCCGGGCCGGCCGGGGCGTCCGGCGTGGCTGGATTATCCGCTGGGCAAGGAGGGGGCGGTGAAGGACTTTTTGGCGGCGGTGGGCACGGGGCGGGATGCGGATCGGGTGGATGCGTACAAGATGATCGCGCCGTCGGCGAAGAAGCCGGACGACCGCGAGGATGAAAAGCGGTACGAGCAGATTTTCGTGGAAATGGACAAATACCTGGACGGGGAATTCGGGACGGGCTGGCCGGCGGAGGTGAAGGTGGAGGAATCGGGGGAGGATTCGAATCTGATGCTGGCGCATATCGGGGCGGAGACGCTGCACGTGCGGGTGGAGATGCAGACGCCGCTGAAGGTGGCGCGGTCGGGGAACGAGCATTATGCGATCACGGGGGTGGACGAGTTTGATGTAAACGACGCGGGGGGATTTCAGAAGACCGAAGCGATCATGGGGAGTTTGCAGGCGCTGGGGGCGAGCAAGGGGCAGGTGGAGCAGCTGGGGTCGGTGATTGCGGCGGGCCGGCCGCGGCATGAGACGCGGATGCAGACGAAGGTGCGGCTGTTGCCGACGCTGCGGAATCCGCGGCTGCTGTCGCGGCGGGTGCTGCTGGAGACGTGGATCGTGCGGAAGGACCCGGTGATCCGGCGGCGGCTGGAGATGATCGCGGGGGACGGGCGGTATGAGCAGGCGACGCGGGATTCGGCGAAGGCGGTGCTGAACGACGATGTGCCGGAGGAGGAGTTGATTGCGATCAGCGTGGATCCGGAGGCGCGGGGATAAATTGTGAATGGTAAATAGTAAATAGTGAATTACGGGCGCTTGCCTCGTTTGGTGTTGGTGACGATCGAGGTGAGGATGGCGAGGAGCTCGGTGGTCTCACGAAGCAGGGGGTCGAGTTTGGCTGCGGGGATGCGGTTGCTGCGGAGCATGAGTCGAAGCCAGTAGCGGGATTCGCGGGCTTCTTTCTGGGCGATGTTCATTTTGTGGGCGAAATCGGGGCGACTTTCGGCGGCCTGCGCTTCCTCGACATTGGCCCCGATCGAAGTGGCGGCGCGAAGGTATTGATCGCCGAGAACCCAACCGGCGCGGTCTTTGCCACCCTGCAGATGGGAGTAAAGGTTGATCGCGCGCAGGGCGTAATCAAAGGTACGGTCGCAAATATCCACAGGCCGGGCCAAAGGCACTCCTTCACCATTCACTATTTACGATTCACTATTTACAGGGCGGGTTCTTCGAGGGGGACGGGGCAGATGTCTTTGCGGCGGCATTTTTGGCAGGCGTGGCCTTCCCAGAGGGTGTTGAAGTGGTCGAGGACGGCTTCGATGAGGGAGGTGGATTCGGTCCAGATGCCGAGTTCGAAGTTGCGTTTGTGGTCGCCCTTGGCGCCGAGGCCGGCGCCGGTGAGGTTGGCGGAGCCGAGGTACATGGCGCGGGCGTCGAGGATGACGGCCTTGGCGTGGAGGCGTGGGCAGCGGCGGATGGTGAGGTTGGCGGGGAGTGCGGCGCGGAGTTCGCGGAGGGCGGCGGAGGAGGGGGTGCCGGCGTGGAGGAGGCGGATTTCAACGTTGCGTTCGGCGAGGCGTCGGAGGACCTGGACGATGGATTCGGCGGAAGATTTGCCGCGGGTTTTTCGGGGGAGGGGAACGAGCATGGCTTTGAAGTCGGCGGTGAGGATGTCGACGGAGGTTTTGGCGCGGGCGATGCCGTACTGGACGACTTTTCGGAAGTGCTGTTCGTTGGCGACGAGTTCGCATGGGCCGAGGGGGAGGGTGGGGAGGACTTCGAGTTCGTATTGGGTGGGCATGGGGGGATTATCGGCCGGACAGGGAGCGGGGGGTGAGGAACGAGGGCTGAGTGCTGGGTGCTGAGGACTGAGTGCTGAGTGCTGAGTGCTGAGTGCTGAGTGCTGAGTGCTGAGTGCTGAGTGCTGAGTGCTGAGTGCTGAGGAGTGAGTGGGGTAGGTGGCCAAAGGCTTTTCGGGGTGTGGTGGGTTGGCGGGGCAAGGTGCTCACTTCCTGCTTTTGGGCAGTTGTCCGTTGTGGGTGTTGACGGGGGTTGGGTGCGGAGGGCGGGCGAGGGGGGC
>JBEHXY010000083.1:0-11698 GCA_048498455.1 Planctomycetota bacterium
CATGCGTCGGAGGAAGAGGCGCTGCTGCTGGCGACGGAGGGGGTTTTTGCCGGCAACATTTTCGACCTGGGCGCGGGGGCGACGACGAAGCTGTTCGCCAAGGAATCGCCGGACTTTCTCAAAGTACGAGAGGATGTCGGCAACAAGCGGCCCTGGCTGGTGGATGATTTTGCGGCGATGGCAAAGAACCTGCTGGGGAAGCCGCATCGGCAGGCGATTTTTTTCTGCGACAACGCGGGGTCGGATTTCCTGCTGGGCGTGGTGCCCTTCTGCCGGCTGCTGGCGAAGCGCGGGACGCGTGTGCTGATCGCGGCGAACCGGCTGCCGGCGCTCAACGACATGACGGTGACGGAGGTCAAAGCGCTGCTGCCGCGGGTGCAGGCGGTGGATCCGGTGCTCGACGGCCTGGTGAAGGCGGGGAAGATCGTGGCGATTGATTCGGGGGGGACGGCGCCGCTGATCGACCTGCGGGAGGTGTCGGACGAAGTGAACCGGCACGCCGGGGAAACCGACCTGGTGATCCTGGAGGGGATGGGGCGCGCGTGCGAGAGCAACTTTGAAGCGCTGTTTACGGTGGATGCGATCAAGCTGGCGATGATCAAGGAAGAGATCGTGGCGCAGCGGCACGGGGGGAAGGTGTTCGATTCGATGTGCCGCTTCGATTTCGCTGCGTGATCGGCGACGATGGTTCAGCACGAAGACACGAAGACACGAAGGACCACGAAGGCGCTGGGAGGGGGAGGGGAAATCCCGCATCTAGCGGCAGTCACGAATTTGGGTTTTTTTAATATTCAGTAGGTCGGTCAATCCGGATGGGATGGGCCTCGCTGGACACGACGCCTTCGTGACCCTTCGTGGCTTCGTGTCCTCGTGTTTAAGTCGTTTCAGGATTAGGTAGCAGGCGAGATGCGACGCACGAATTCTGCTTCGTCGATGACTTCGACGCCGAGTTTTCGGGCCTTTTCCAGTTTGCTGCCGGCCTCGTCGCCGGCGAGGACGAAAGTGGTGTTTTTGCTGACGGAGTCGGTGGTCTTGCCGCCCAGCGATTCGATTTTCTGTTTGATCTCGCCGCGGGTGAATTTCGACAGCGAGCCGGTGACGACGATGGTGTTGCCGGCGAGGGGCTGGGGGCCGGTGACGGCGGCGCGGGGTTCGGTGAGCTGCACGCCGAGGGACGCGAGGTCGGCAAAGGTCTGCTCGCCGGCCGGTGAGTGCAGGAACTGGTAGAGCGACTGCGCGGCGACGCCCTTGGTGCGGAGCTCGGCGACGATCTCGGAGGGCTTTTTCTCGCGCCCGCCGCGCGCGGGGGCTTCGTCAATCCAGTGCTGCGTCGCGGGATCCAGCGGCTGAAACTCGAAGAGCTTTTCGAGCGTGACCTTCTGCAGCTCGGGATAGCGCTCCTGGTATTTCCTGAAATCCTCGACCACCCCCCCACCCATGTCGGGCACCCGCAGGATGTCTTCGAGACGGGCGTTGTGGAGGGCTTCGTAGGTGGGGAAATACTCGGCGATGATTTGCGCGGTGCGCACGCCGATGTGCAGGATGCCCAGGCCGGCGAGGACTTTGGCGAGTCCGCGGGTCTTGGAGGCGGCGATGCCGTCGATGACATTCTGCGCGGCGGTGGTGGGCTTGGATTTGCCCTTGGCATCCTCTTTTTTCAGGGTGTCGACGAGCTGGTCGAAGGTGAGGCGGTAGAGGTCAGGAATGGCCTTCACGTAATCCTTGGCGAGCAGCTTGTGGATGAGTTTTTCGCCGAGCTCGTTGATGTCCATCTGGTTGCGGCCGCTCCAGAAGCGGAGGCGCTCGGCGAGCTGCGCCGGGCAGGCGGGATTGGTGCAGCGCACGAAGCCGCCATCGCGTTCGAGGTCCTTGGTGCCGCAGCTGGGGCAGGTTTTCGGCGGGGCGATTTTGCGGGCGTGCTGCGGGCGTTTGGCGGTGACGACGCCGACGACGTAGGGGATCACCTCGCCGGCCTTTTCGACGAGCACCTGGTCGTGCAGGTGGATGTCCTTGCGGGCGATTTCGTCGAAGTTGTGCAGGCTGGCGCGATAGACGTTGGTGCCGCTGATGAACACGGGCGGCTCGAACTCGCCGACCGGCGTGATGGTGCCGGTTTTACCGACCTGGAAGACGACGCGGGCGAGCTCGGTCTGGGCCTGCTCGGGCTGGTATTTGTAAGCGATGCACCAGCGCGGGGCCTTGGCGGTGGCGCCGAGCTGTTCGCGCTGGTCGAAGGCGTCGACCTTGATGACCACGCCGTCGGTGTCGTAAGGCAGCGTCTTGCGGGTCTCGGCGAAGGTGTGGAGGTACTCGAGCACGCCCTCGATGGTGTCGCAGCAGCGGAACTGCTCGTTGGTGCGGAAGCCGAGGGCCTGGAGGGTGTGCTGCCAGTCATGATAGGAGGCGACGGAGAGGCCGCGGATTTCGCCGGCGCCATGGGGCAGGAATTCGAGCTTGCGCGCGGCGACGACCTTGGGGTCGAGCTGCTTGAGCGTTCCGGCGGCGGTGTTGCGCGGGTTGGCGTAGGCTTCGAGGCCGGCCTCATCCTGCGCCTCGTTGATCCTGGCGAACTGGGCGCGGGTGATGAACACCTCGCCGCGCACTTCCACAACGCTGTCATCGAGCGGAGCGCCCGAGGGAATTTTGAGGCGCAGCGGGATGTTGCGGATGGTTCTGGCGTTGTGCGTGACGTCGTCGCCGGTGACGCCGTCGCCACGGGTGGCGGCGGTGGCGAGGACCCCCTTCTCATAGCGGAGGGAAAGCGAGACGCCGTCGATTTTGGGTTCGCAGGTGTAGCGGTAGCGATCGGTGCCGAGGAGTTTTTTGATGCGGGTGTCGAACTCGCGCACTTCGGTTTCATCGTAGGTGTTGTCGACGGACATCATGCGCTGGGCGTGGCGGACGGACTGGAAGCTGTCGATGGGCTTTCCGCCGACACGCTGGGAGGGGGAATCGGGGGTGACGAGGTCGGGGTGGAGGGCCTCGAGTTCGAGGAGCTTCCGCAGCAGTTCGTCGTAGGCCTGGTCGGAGATTTCGGGCTTGGCCTGGAGGTAGTAAAGGTCGTCATGGTGACGGATTTGCTCGCGCAGCTTTTCGACCTGCTCGGCGACGGCGTGCTTGCTCATGGGCCCTCCTCGATGGGGAGGGATTGTACCCGCGCGGCCGTTCGGGGATGAGGGAGGACGGGGGCGAAAGGGGCGGTGCGGGAGGCATTTTTTGCGCTTCCAGTCGCGCCGAGGTGCAATTCCAGTGGCCGTGAAAAGTTAGGAAGACGCACTTCGCGCCAGGGGTCACAAACGGGCGATAACAAATGCGGCGGCAACATGAAAATGGGGGGTGATCTTTAAGAATAATTTGCCAAATCCAAAGGGTGATTTATATTGAAAGTGTCAGCCAACGCACGCCACACAGGGCGACACGACATCCCGAACTCAGTTAAGCGTATCAGGTGTGTGCACTTACCCGGCGGAAAGGCCCTGGAGGGCGTTTCCGAGTGTGGATTTTTCGCGCTGCGGTTGACAGCCCCTGAGCCCGAGGGAACGTGGAAGGGTGATGGCGGCATCGGTCTTAAGGAGGGGACCTGGCGAAGGGGTCCCTATGCGTTTTGTAACCCGACTGGCGGAGCTCTCGCTGGAAGACCTGAAGGCGGTGGCCGCAGGTCAGATGGAGTTCTCCGTCAGCGACATGGAATTTCTGGAAACGCTGGGCGCGCATGGGTGCCTGGTGCTGGCCCCGTGGGTGGTGCGTCTGGAGGGGACGGGGATGATCTCGCGCGTGACGCCGGTGCTCTTCGATGAAGAGGGAAACATCGACAAGATTCGCGTGCTGATCGGGGTGGCGCGGGCGCTGCGGCGGACGAAAAAACAGAAGCCCGACTTCGGGCCGCGGTTTTCGTCGGAGGGGTAGAGGGAAGGTCTCAACTACGCAAGGATCCAAAAAACGGATCGCCGCCCGCGGTGGTGCTGCGCTCGTTGGCGCCGCGGCGCCGGCGGCTGGGCGGCTGCAATCGCGCGCTGGACGGGAAGCGCCTGGTCGATAGCGGCGCAGGCCCAGCGGCGAGGGTGCGGGGGCAGGCATGATCGCTATAATCCGCCGCATGTTGGATGTGCTTCACCTGCTCGATCACACGACCCCTGCGGATGCAATGGAACAACTGGTGCTGCTGGTGCATCGCACCGCCACCACGCTGCGGCATCGCTTTGCGGTGCTGGGGTCGCACGTGACGATCGACCTGGCCCAGCGTGCGGGCCTTCCGCGTGGGCTGATCCAGCCGCTGCCCTCAGCGGGGTGGGCGGATCCGACGGGGTGGCGGGCACTGCGGCGGCGGGTGGAAACGCCGGGACAGGTGCATGCGTGGGGGGTGCCGTCGGTGGTGGCGGCGACGGTGTGCTATGCGGGAAAGACGCCATGCGTGGCGACGTTCACGGAACCTCCGGCGGCGGCGCATCGACGGCTGCTGCGGGTGATCGACGGGCGCGGCGGCCGCTGGACGTGGCTGGCGACGTCGCCCTGCGTGGCCAAGGAACTGGCGGCGGCGGGGCTGAATCCGGGGCATGTGCAGGTGGTGCCGGCGGCGGTGTCGATGGCCGAGGCACGCCCGCCGGCGCAGGGGATCACGCCGCTGCGCGAGTCGCTGGGGATCGGTCCCGGGGACGGGCCGGTGGTGCTGCTGGCGGGCGAGGGTCGGCGTGCCCGGCACGACCATGGGCTGTGGGCGGTGGCGATCCTGGAGCAGTTGTTTCCGCGCACGCGGACTATCGTGCGCGAGGATTCGCGCGGGCGGGTGGACCTGGGACTGGAGCGCTTTCGCCATGCGCTGCCCGATGAGGAGACGCTGGTGATCGCGCCGGCGGAGATGGCCTGGGGGACGCTGGTGCATGCGGCGGACATCGTGCTGGCGACGCCGGATGGAGCGATGGGGACGGCCTCGGTGCTGGCGGCGATGGCGGCGGGCGTGCCGGTGCTGGCGACGCCGGAAGCGTGCATGACGGATCTGATCGCGCATGGGGAAACGGGGATGATCGCGCGGACGAGCAAGCCGCGGTCAGTGGCGGCGCGGCTGGAAGAGTTCATGGCGGATTCGACGCTGCGCTATCCGCTGACGGACCGGGCCCGGGCGCGGGTGCATGGGGAGCATGCGCCGTCGGCGATGGTGGAGGCGGTGATGGGAAATTACGGGCGGGCGCCGGGGGCCGTGGGCACGGCGGCGGCGGGTCAGGCCTTGGCGAGTTGACGGGCGGTGGAGATGCGCTGCTGCAGGGCGGTGCGGCGGTCCATCGCGGTTTTGTCGTCGCCGGTGATGGCGTTGAGCTTGGCCTGTTCGTTGGCGATGAACTGGGGGGTGACCTGGGCGGCGGGAACGGCTTCGTTGGTGAGGATGGTGAGTTCGTCGCCTTTCATCTGGGCATAGCCGCCGGAGACGAGGAATTCCTGCCGGCCGGCGTTGGTGTCGAGCCGGAGGACGCCGGTGCCGAGCTTGGCGAGGAGGGGCGCGCGATGCTGGAGGATGCCGACGAGACCGTCATAGGCGGGAACCTGGGCCTGCGTGATGGAGGTTTCCAAGACGATGGCTTCGGGGGTGATGACGCTGGCTTTGAACGCGGCCATGAAGGTCTCCGGCAAGGGTGAGGAAGGATTGTAATGGGTTGGGGGGGATTGGTAAATGGCGGGCAGCGGCAGGCGCCATGGCGCCGGGTCGAGAATGGACGCTTTTGTGGAACGGTGCGTGGAGGCGAGGGGGAAGAATGCTGGGCATTTCCACAAATGCGGGCGGCCCCCGGGGGTATAGTTTCGCCAGCGCAGTTGGTGCTTGCGCGGCGGCTCACCCTGATGACGATGGCGGGCGTGTTGTAATGATTCTGAACCAGGATGATCTGCGGGTGGTGGGATTCTGGGCGGCGGATTGTGCCGAGCGGGTGCTGCCGCTGTTTGAGAGCAAGGTGCCCGACGACCCGCGTCCGCGCGAGGCGATCGCCGGCATTCGTGATTTCGGGCGCGGCGGGAAGCGGACGGCGAAGCTGCGGTCGCTGGCGCTGGCGGCCCATGCGGCGGCGCGCGAGGCGGGCGATGCGGCGGCCGCGGCGGCGGCTCGCGCTGCCGGGGTGGCGGCGGCCGTGGCGTACACGCACCCGTTGGCGACCCTGGACCAGGCGAAACATCTTTTGGGCACGGCCGTGTATGGGGCGCGGGCGCGCGAGCTCGCGGCGGCGGACGATCCCAAGGCGGGCGAGGAGGAGATCCGGTGGGCGCTCGGACACGCCTCGCCGGCCGTGCGCGAAGTCGTGCGGCGGTGGCCAGCCCGCGGCCCCGGCCGCACCCGCCTGGAGACGCTTTATCACCTCATCGACGCGGGCCTTCGTGCTTGAGAGCCGCCCCCGTTTCGAGGGCCCTCAGGTCCCCCCAATGACAGGATGCAGGGCCTCGATCCTGGCACCCGAATTACTTCCGTCAACAACCGAGAACTCGACGTAGTCCGAATGACGCTCGCATCCCCACAGAACTGCCATCAATAACAGGAAGTTCAAGCGTTTAGGCATTTCTCCTCCCGGTAGTTGTTTCACGATGTGGCCTGGCGGTATGAAGGTTTTTCCTTGTGGTTGCAGGTGTATTCGTTTGCGCGGGTCGCGCCTTGGGGGCTTGGTATACTTCGCTTCGATTTGCGGAGGAGTATGTGATGGGTGTGGATGATGAGATGGCGGGGGTGAAGGGCTTGTTTCGGGAGGGGCGGTTTGGGGAGGCGGAGGGGGTGTTGCGCGGGGTGCTGGCCCGGGAGGCGGGGCATGCGGAGGCGGTGCATTTTCTGGGGATTTGTTTGCGCGAAGGGGGGAACGCGGCGGAGGGGAACGGGCTGATGGAGAAGTCGCTGGCGTTGGCGCCGGGGCGGGCGGATTTTCATTATGACTGGGGCAATGCGCTGGATGCGGATGGCCGGGTGGAGGAGGCGGCGGCGGCGTATCGGCGGGCGCTGGAGCTTCGGCCGCAGTATCCGCAGGCGATGATGAACCTGGGGGTGGCGCTGCAGGCGTTGAAGCAGGATGCGGAGGCGGCGGAGGTGCTGCGGGGGCTGGTGGCGATTGCGCCGCGGTCGCCGTCGGCGCATTTCAATTTGGGGCGGGTGCAGCATGCGATGAAGCAGGATGAGGAGGCGGTGGTGAACCTGCGGCGGGCGGCGGAGTTGGACAAGAAGCCGCGGACGTTGGCGCTGCTGTCGCAGGCGCTGCACCGGCTGGGGCGGGCGGAGGAGCGGGACGCGGTGCGCGACGAGGCGATGGCGATCGCGCCGGAGGATGCGGAGTTGCTGCTGGAAATCGGGCAGATGTTTTCGGATGACGAACGGCGGTCGACGCGCTGCTTCGAGCGGGTGCTGGCGCTGGATCCGGCGAACGAGGAGGCGAATTTTTTCAAGCAGGCGGCGTCGGGCGGGCAGGGGCCGGCGGCGTTGCCGCGGAAATATGTGGCGGGGTTGTTCGATCGGTATGCGGACACGTTTGACGAACACCTGGTGGAGAAGCTGCAGTACCGGGCGCCGCAGGAGGTGCATGCGGCGGTGCTGCGGCACGTGGGGCCGGCGGGGGCAGGGCCGGTGCCGCCGGTGGATATTCTCGATGGCGGCTGTGGGACGGGGCTGGCGGGGGTGTTGTTCAAGCCGCTGGCGAAGCGGCTGGCGGGGGTGGATTTGTCGGACAAGATGGTGAAGCAGGCGGAGAAGCGGCGGATTTATGAAGACCTGGCGGTGGGGGACCTGGTGGAGTATTTGCGCGCGGCGACGGGGCGGTTTGATGTGGCGCTGGCGGTGGATGTACTGGTGTACATCGGGGATCTGGAGGAGGTGTTTGCCGCCACGGCGACGACGGTGCGGCCGGGGGGCTTGTTCGCGTTTTCGGTGGAGACCAGCGACGACGTGGAGACCTTTGCGCTGCTGTCCTCGCATCGGTATGCGCACGGGGAGGGGTATCTGCGGACGCTGGCGGAGAAGCATGGGTTTCGTGTGCTGGAGGCGACCCAGGTGGTGCTGCGGTCGGAGGGCGGGCAGCCGGTGTGGGGGCATGTGGTGGTGCTGAAGCGAGAGTGAGGGGGAGCGGGCCGATCGGTGGAGATCGGCTGCGGCCAATAGGGAGCCTCGAAGCCCGGGTTACGTGTGGCGGATGATTTCGCCGCGGGTGAGGTAGGCAATGTCCTCGGCGATGTTGTTGCAGTGGTCGCCCATGCGCTCGAAGTATTTGGCGGCGACGATCAGGGCGACGTTGCCGGGGACCGAAGCCCGGTCCGCTTCCATCGCGGTCTGGCGGTCGAGCTGGATCTGGCTGTTGAGGGCGTCGACCACGTCGTCGGTGCGGGAGACTTCGTCGGCGAGGGCCTGGTCGGTGGTGGCGAGGCACTGGACGGTCATCTGGACCTGCTTGAGGGCGGCCTCGGCGATCTGCTTGATTTCGCGGGGAATTTCAATGCCCGCGTCGATGACGCGGGGAACCTGCTCGGCGATGGACGCGGCGCAGTCGCCGATGCGTTCGAGGTTGGCGTTGATCTTCACAATGCCAAAGACGGCCCGGAAGTCGGCGGCGGAGGGATGGTGGAGGATCATCAGGTTGATGGCCTGGCGTTCCACCTCGACATCTTCATCGTCAATGCGTTCTTCACCGGCGATGGCCTTGGCGGCGGCATCGGGATCGAGGCGGACGATCGCGTCGGCGGCGAGGGCGACGGCCTGCTGGACCATGGCGGCCATGTTGAGGCAGCGGGCCTGGAGTTGTTCAAGAAGACGGTCGAATTGCTGGTGGGACACGGCTGAATCCTTGCAACAGGCGGGGACGCCGATGGGCCACTCTATGCGGAGGGGGCCGGATTCTCCAGCGGTTTTTCGGGGGCAGCCGCGGGCGGGACCCACGGGATGCGGCGATCGCGCTTGATCCAGTAGATCCAGTAGAGCAGGCCGGGAACGATCATGAGGATGCTGTAAATGACCCCGGCGTTGATGGATCCGGCGGCGACGGACTGATCGCCGACGCGGAACTGCTCGCCGATGATGCGCATGACCGGGTAAAACGTCAGGAAGGCGCCGCTGGCCATCCCATCCTTCCGCCACAGGCGGCCGATGGTGTAGCAGATGGCGAAAAGCAGGACGCCTTCGAGAAGGGCCTCGTAAAGCTGCGAGGGGTGGCGCGGGGGGAGAATGGTGCGGACGGCGTCGAGCGCGGCGGCCTGGTGGTTCTGCAGGTTTTTCACCAGCAGGTCCATGCCGTCGGAAAACGTGGCAAAGGGATATAGATGGGAGACGACGGTCGGGAGCTGGGCATCGACCTGCGGGTCCATGATGCCGTTGGTCGGGGCGTAGATTTCCTGGGGAAACTGGACGGCCCAGGGGACGGTGGAGGCGTGGCCGTAGAGTTCGCCATTGATGAAGTTGGCGATGCGTCCGAAGCAAAGGCCGATGGGGACGACCATGCAGGCGGCATCGCCAAGGTTGATGGGGGAGATCTTGTTTTTGCGCGCGAAGACCAGGAGCGTGAGGATGGTGAAAATGACCCCGCCGTGGGCGGACATGCCGCCGTTCATGACATCGAGCAGCCCCCAGTAGGGGAAGTGATCGAAGAAGCGCCAGAGGAGCGGGGTGACGCCCTCGTGAAGCGAGTGCGGCAGGTCGTAAAGGAGCACGTAGCCGAGGCGGCCGCCGAGCAGGACGCCGAAGATGCAGCCGTTGAGGACGAAATCCTGCACGCGTTCCGGCGGGAGGCGCAGCATGCCGTCTTTGGCCTGCTTGAGCAGCAGGAGATAGGCGGCCAGGAAGCCCATGAGGTAGGCGAAGCCGTACCAGCGCGGGGTGATCGGTCCCAGGTGGAAGATGATGGGGTTGAGGTTGTGGAGATAGTAGGCGAGGGTCATTCTTAGTCCTGAGTGCTGAGTCCTGAGTGCTGAGTGCTGGGGGTTAGGGTTTTCTGGCGGCGGATGTGCCGGCGGGGTGGATGTTGGCGTCGGAAGTTTTGCTGTTGGGTTTGAGGCCGGCCCATCGGGTGAGGGTGGCGGCGGCGGCTTCGAGGTGGGCCTCGGCATCGGCGGGGGCGACGGCGCCCGGGGGCGGGGCATAGACGACGCAGCCGTCGTAACCGATCCCGCGGAGACGTTCGAGCAGGAGCCGGCCACGGACGATGCCTTCGCCCAGGGGCACGGGGGTGCGGGCGCCCTGGTGGTCCCAGAGGTGGATGAGGCCGAGGCGCGAGTTGAGGGTTTGCACCGCGAGGGCCGGGGATTCGTTGCCGCCGGAGGGCAGCGCCGCTTCGCCGGCATCCCAGGCGAGGCCGGCGTGCGGGGCGTTGGCGACTTCCAGGAGCGTCCAGAGGTCCTTGGCGCGCACAAAGGAGCCGGCGTTCTGGAGCAGGATGCGCAGGTGCGGAGCGTTTTCAGGATTGCAGGCATCGCCGGCGACTTCGCGCAGGCGCACGCCGACGCGGACCATCGCTTCGCGGAGACTTTCGCCGCGCTCGGCATGCAGGCCCAGTACCCGGACGACCGGGGCGCCCAGCGCCCGGGCCATGCGGGCGCCCTCGGTGATGGCGCTGCGGGCCCGCTTCCAGGCGTCGGGATCCCGGGGATGCAGCGGGATGCTCGTGGCCAGGCCGCAGACGCAGAGCCGGGATTGCTGCAGGAGTTCGCGGGTGGCGGCGGCGGAACCGAGGAGGGCTTCCGCGCCGCCCTGGGAGGGAGGCACCTGTTCGTCGAGGCCGGCGAATTCGATCCCGTGAAAGCCCAGGCGCAGGGCCGCATCGACCATCCGCTGGAGTTCCCAGCCGGGGCAGGCAGAGGTGGAAAAGGCAAAGGTCAGGGGCATGCGTTTTTGACCACGGAGGGAACGACGGGAACGAGCCACGGATGAACGGGATTGAACACGGATGTGCCCTTGGGGGTTAGAGTTCTTCGGCCAGGATGGCGGAGAGCTGGCCACTGACTTCGGTGATCTGTTCGGCGGTGAGGTGGGGGTTGATCACGTGGACGATCTGGTCCGGCGCGCCGCGGGGGATCATGCGCCACACTTCGGGGGCGGCCGGGTGCGTGGAGGGGGGATGGTCGGGGGCGGCATCTTCGACGCCCTCATAGCGAAGGAGCCGTTTGCGCATCAGGATCAGCGCAAGGACGAAACGGAAGCGGACTTCCTGGGGTTCGGTCTTGCCTTCCATGCGGGTGAAAAGGTCCACGAGCACGGAGTCGTCCACGAGCAGCTTTTTCTTCTGCTGCGACGCGGGGACGACGGTCTTCCAGTAGGAAAACATCGTGAGCTGCTCGCCGCCGGTTTGGGCACTGAGGGTCTCCGGCCGCTTGCCCTCGCCCCAGCACTTTTCGCAGAAGTCCACGCGGACGAAGGGCGACTGTTCGGGCTTGTCGTCGCCGGTCCTGGCGGCTTCTTTTTTCTCAGAGGGGGAGAGGGCCTCGGGCAGCGGGCGGTCACAGAGGGCCGCCCAGCAGGTCGTGCCGGGGGGCAGATCGGCGGCGCAGGCGGCGCACTGGTTGGCGACGCGTCCGACGTGCCAGGATGCGGGGGCGGTGGCCATGGGCGTGGAGGGCTCCTTCGCGAAAGTCTCGCATCTTATGCGAAGGGGCGGGAGGTCGGAAGGGATCGGGAGCCGCTGGCCCCCTGTCCGCATGACGGGTCCGGGCGAGCGGCGGGTCAGATCAGTTCGCGGTTGCGGAACGCGGCGATGCCGAAGGA
>JBEHXY010000084.1:0-11580 GCA_048498455.1 Planctomycetota bacterium
ATGCTGGATGGGCGGGAGGAGAATTTTTTGTGTGCGGCGGTGTGGGGGGAGAAGCAGGAAGCAGGAAGTAAGAAGTTGGAAGAGGGCGGGTCGGGTGTTTGTGCGGTGGCGTGGTGTGAGTTGTCAACGGGGAAGCTGGTGACGTTTGTGGGGAGTGGGGCGGCGTGTCGGGAGGAGATGGCGCGGGTGCGGCCGCGGGAGCTTTTGTATGCGGAGGCTTCGGACCATCGGGTGCCGGGATGGGTAGAGGATTTGCAGGCGGCGGTGGGGGCGGGGTCGCGGCTGGTGTTGACGGCGCGGCCGGCGTGGCAGGTGGATGGGCATCATGCGATGCAGACGCTGAAGTCGCATTACGGAGTGTCTTCGTTTGCGGGGTTTGGGTATGAGGAGGGGGCGCTGGCGTTGCGGGCGGCGGGGGCGCTGGTGGCGTATCTGCACGAGACGCAGAAGGCGGCGCTGGAGCATCTGCAGCCGCCGCGGGCGTTTGAGCGGTCGCGGCATTTGACGATTGATCCGACGAGCTTGCGCAGTTTGGAAGTGCTGCGGACGATGCGGGGGAACGGGGTGGAGGGGTCGCTGGTGGGGGCGATCGATCGGACGCTGACGCCGATGGGGTCGCGGCTTTTGCGGAACTGGTTGTGTTATCCGCTGCGGGATCTGGCGGCGATTTCGCGGCGGCACGATGCGGTGGAGCAACTGGTGGAGGCGGAGCAGGCGCTGGCGCGGGTGCGGGCGGCGCTGACGGATTGTTCAGACATCGAGCGGATCACGGCGCGGGTGTGCTGCCGGCGGGCGAGCCCGCGGGACCTGGTGGCGCTGGCGCGGAGCCTGGGGACGCTGATGGCGGCGGGGGTGGTGCTGGCGGAATTGGCGGCGCAGGGGATGGATGGGACGCACTGGGATGGGCTGCTGGATTTGGCGGGGCCGGCGAAGGAGATTGCGGACGCGATCAGGTGTTGTATTGCGGAGGAGCCGCCGGGGCATTTGCGGGATGGGGGCGTGATTCGGGATGGGTGTCATGCGGAGCTGGATCGGCTGCGGGCGTTGTCGAAGGATTCGCGGACGTTCCTGGCGGAGTACCAGGGGAAGCTGGTGGCGCGGTGCAACATTCCGTCGCTGAAGGTGGGCTACAACAAGGTGTTTGGTTTTTACATCGAAGTGACCCACACGCATGTCGATAAGATACCGGCGGATTTCATCCGCAAGCAGACGGTGCGGAACGCGGAGCGGTACATCACGCCGGAGTTGAAGCAGTATGAGTCGGATATTCTGACGGCGCAGGAGCGGGGGCTGGCGCTGGAGCAGGAGATTTTTGAGGAGCTGCGGGCGAAGCTGGCGGAGCGGGTGGAGGTGCTGCAGAAGCTGGCGTTGTGTGCGGCGGAGCTGGATGTGTTCGGGGGGCTGGCGACGCTGGCGCGGGCGCGGCGGTATTGCCGACCGCGGATGACCGACGAGAAGGTGCTGGAGATCGAGGATGGGCGGCACCCGGTGGTGGAGCAGACGCTGGGGGAGAAGTTTGTGCCGAATGACACGGCGTTTGGAGGAAGTGGGAAGTCGGAAGAAGGAAGTCAGAAGGGGGAGGGGGCGACGCTGCATTTGATCACCGGGCCGAATATGGCGGGCAAGAGCACGTATATTCGGCAGGTGGCGCTGCTGGTGTTGATGGCGCAGGCGGGTTCATTCATTCCGGCGAAGCGGGCGACGGTGGGCGTGGTGGATCGGTTGTTCACGCGCGTGGGGGCGTCGGATGATTTGGCGGGCGGGCAGAGCACGTTCATGGTGGAGATGACGGAGACGGCGAACATTCTGCATCATGCGACGGAGAAGTCGCTGGTGATTCTCGATGAGATCGGTCGGGGGACGAGCACGCTCGATGGGCTGGCGCTGGCGTGGGCGATTGCCGAGTTCATGGCGGACACGAGCAAGGCGCGGACGCTGTTTGCCACGCATTATCACGAGCTGACGGAGCTGGCGGAGACGAGCCCTGCGGTGAAGAATTACAACGTGCTGGTGCGGGAGTGGGAGGACCAGGTGGTGTTCATGCACCGGATCGCGCCGGGGCAGGCGGATAAATCTTACGGCGTGCAGGTGGCGCGGCTGGCGGGGGTTCCGCGGAGCGTGATCGCGCGGGCGCGGGCGTTGATGGGACAACTGGCGGTGCATGTGGGCAAGGCGGGCGGGCGGGCGAAGGCGGCGTCGGCGACGGTGAGCCCGCAGATCGGGATGTTCGATCCGGTGGACCAGCAGGCGCTGACCCAGTTGCGGGCACTGGACATGAACCGGATGAGCCCGATGCAGGCGTGGGAGGCACTGAAGATGCTGCAGGGGATGCTGGAGCAGAAGAAGGGGCAGTAGGCGGGCTTGGAAAGCGGGTATACTGGTCGTATGGAACCGCTTGAACGCATTACGTTTGATCCGCAGGTGATGGGGGGCAAGCCGTGCATTCGCGGGATGCGCGTGACGGTGGGGACGATTGTGGGGCTGGTGGCCAGCGGTCAGAGCAAGGCGGAAATCCTTCGGGCATATCCCTATCTGGAGGGGGAGGATGTGCAGGCGGCGCTGGCCTACGCGGCGTGGCGGTCGGAAGAGATTGACGTGCCGCTGGCCCAGCCATGAACTTCATTATTGATATGAACCTGTCGCCGGACTGGGTGGGCGTGCTGAGGGCACATGGTCATGGGGCGGACCATTGGTCAGCTCACGGGAGTCCGACGGCGTCTGACCGGGAGATCATGGCCTGGGCGGCGGCGAACGAGCGGGTGGTGTTTACGCATGATCTGGACTTCAGCGCCATTCTCGCAGCGACGCAGGGGATTGCGCCAAGCGTGATTCAGCTTCGCACACAGAACCCCCGGGCAGATGACGGAAAAGCTGCTGGCGGCGGTAGTGCAGTTTGCGGATCAGATCAAACGTGGGGCGATTGTGGTCATCGACGAGACGCGATCGCGGGTTCGGGTTCTGCCACTGCGCAAGTGAGCAGGCGTTTCCCACTCGCGTGACTACCGTGAACCCGACGGGGTGGGTTCCTTCAATTTGTCGGTGAAGAATTTGAGGGTGGTGGTGAGCCAATTTTCGCGGTTGGCGGGGGTGGTGAAGAGGTGGCCTTCGCCTTCGAGGAAGAGGAGTTGGGGAGGCTTGTGGGCGGCGGTGAGGGCGTCGGCCATGCGGTGGGCCTGGTCGATGGGGACGAGGGAGTCGGCGGTGCCGTGGACGATGAGGAAGGGGGCGGTGTCTTTGTCGACGTGGAGGGCGGGGGAGGCGAGTGTGTAGAGGGGTTTGTCTTCGTTGACGGTCTTGCCGAAGGCGAAGGTGACGAGGCTGATGGCCTTGGGGGTTACGGCGGAGGCGTCGGGGCTGACAAAGTCGGTGGGGCCGGAGGTGTCGACGACGGCCTGGACGCGGCTGGAGAAGGGGGCGAGGGATTTGTCGGCATTGTCGCGGGTGTCCTCGGTGCCCAGGAGGGCGGCGAGGTGGCCGCCGGCGGATTGGCCGAAGGCGCCGATTTTTTCGGGATCGATGTTGAGGGCGGCGGCGTGGGCGCGGAGGTAGCGGACGGCGCGCTGGGCGTCATCGAGCTGGGCGGGGAACTTGTTGCCGGCGGCGGTGGCGAGGCGGTAATCGATGCAGACGGCGACGAAGCCGGCGCGGGTGAAGGCGGGGGCGGCGAAGGCGAAGTCCTTGCGGGACCCTTCGCGCCAGGCGCCGCCGTGGATGATGAGGATGGCGGGGAGCGGTCCGGCCTGGGCGACGGGGCGGTAGATGTCGAGGAGTTGCTGGGGATCGGGTCCGTAGGCGATGGCGAGGTCGGGGTTGGAGGCGGCGTGGGCGCCGGCGCAGGCGGAGAGGCCGAGGGTGAGGGCCCCGACGAGGGAGAGAACGCGGCAGGTGGGTGCGGGCATGGTGGGGGCTCCGTGGGCGGCGCGTGGTGCGCAGACAGGACCACGATAGCCTGCGTTTGCCGGAAGGGGAGAAGAATCTGCGGGAATTCGCGGGTCGGGGGACTATTTGCCGCGGGCCTGGATTTTGTCGAGGGCGAGGCTGGCGGCGGCCTGGACGGAAGTGTCCTTTTCGTTGATGCGGGTGTGGGGCCTGAGCAGGGGGATGCTGACCCTGGTGCCGACGGTCTCGAGGATGACGCAGGCGTCGTGGCGGACGGCGGCATCGTCGCTCTTGAGCAGCTCGTCGACGGCGGCTTCGGCGACGGGGCCCATCTCCAGCAGGGCGCGGCGTGCGGCGATGCGGGAGGCGGGATCGACCAGCAGCGGGGCGACGGCGGCGGCGGCGCCGGGAGTCTTGATCTTCACGGCCAGGGCGAGAAGGACCTTGCGGGTTTCTCCGGTGCTGGCGGGGATCTTTTCGGTGATGGCGGATTCGGTGGAGGCGTCGGCCCAGGACTGGAGGCAGAAGGCGGCGGCGGTGCGGGTGGTCTCCTGGGTGTCGTCCAAAAGGGTGACGAGCGCGGGGACGACGGTGGCGCGATCGGCGGCGGCGGGGGTTTGCCTGGAGAGCCAGGTGACGCTGCGGAAGCGGGTGGACCAGTCGGGGTGGGCGAGTCGGGTGGCGGCGTCGGCGATGGAATCGGGGGTGGGGTTGGCGGGGATGGGCGGCGGGGGCACGGCGGCGGCTTCGACGGGGGCGGGCGGGACGGGGACGCTGTCGGCGGGGAGCGGCGGCGCGGGCACGCCCAGCGGTGCGGAGACGGGGTGGTCGACAGGCAGCTTGATGGTGAAGGGGACATCGTCGGGCGGGGGCGTGCGGCGCGGGGCGGGCATGGGGGCGGCGGCGAGCGTGTCGGTCTGGGCGGGAGCGGGGGTGAAGGCGGGGCTTGGGCGGCCGGCGCCATGGAGGGCGGCGACCGCGGCGGAATCGACGGGGCCCATGTGGAAGGTCGAGAGGGCGGATTCAAAGCCGGCGTCGTAGTGGGCCCAGAGGCGCTCGGGCGACATGGCGGCGATGACGTACATTTTGTTTCCGGGAGCGCCGGCGAGGAGGGTTTTCATGTGGACGGTGTCGCCCGCGCGGTCGAGGCGGAAGTCGAGGACGTAGACCTTGTTGCCGTTGACGATGGCCTTGCCGTCCTGGAGGAGGGTGGCGCGGAAGCCGGCGTCCATGGGGACGCTGCCGTTGCGCATGACGCGGACTTCGCGTTCGACGTCGTCGGACCATTTGAGCTGGATGAGGCGGATGACGAAGCGGGTTTCCATGCCGGCGGCGACGACGGTGCGGAGGGAGCCGGAGTCGGAGGCGACTTCGGTGCGCATGCCCCGGGGGAGGCAGACCCAGCAGTTGAGGACGCTGTCATAGAAGGCGTTGGGTTCGAGGAGGTCATCGTCGCGGAGTTGGACGGTGGTGGTGACGTTCCAGGGTCCCTGCCAGCCGAAGCTGTGCATGATGATGCGGACCCCGCCGCCAAGGAGGCCGAGGAACATAAGGATGGCGAAGATGCAGCCGACGCGCTTCATGGGAAGGGTCCTTCTCCGGGGTGGTCGTCTTCAGGGTGTATCGGGGATAGAGGTGTTGCAGATAACGTAGCAAGTGGGCGGGGGCGGCACAATACCGGCGGGCGTATACTGGGGGGATGCGAGAGAATGACTTTTTGCGGTTTGTGTATGAGAGCGTGCCGGCGCATGGGGAGGTGCCGATAACGGTGGGCGACGACATGGCGGGGGTGCGGCTTTCGTGCGGCGGGGAGGGGCCGGGAGGCGAGTTCCCAAATTCCGGGGACAGGGGCGGGAACCGGGGAACGCAGGCGGGTGGCGGGGGAGCGGGCGGGGGAGCGGCGCTGGCGCTGTTAAAGATCGATCAGTGTTTGGACCGGGTCCATTTTGATGTGCGGGAGCATTCGGCGAAGCAGGCGGGGACGAAGGCGGTGAACCGCTGCTTGTCGGATTGTGCGGCGATGGCCTGTTTGCCGGCGGGGGTGATGGTGAGCGTGGCGTTGCCGCGGGAGGGGGCGGGGAGCGGGGAGGCCTTTGCGCAGGAGTTGTTTCTGGCGTGCCGGGATGCGGCGGGGAAGTTTGATTGTCCGGTGGTGGGCGGGGACACGGCGGTGTGGGACGGGCGGCTGGTGATCGTGGTGTCGGCGCTGGGGAAGTTGCCGCAGGGGGGACGGGCGATCACGCGCGGCGGGGCGAAGGTGGGGGATACGTTGTTTGTGTCGGGGGCGCTGGGCGGGTCGATTTTGGGGAGGCATCTTTCGTTTGAGCCACGGGTGGCGCTGGCGCTCGCGCTGGCACGTGCGGCCGGGGAAGGGCTGCATGCGATGATGGATTTGTCGGACGGTCTGGCGGCGGATTTGCCGCGGATCTGTGCGGCGTCGGGCGTGGGGGCGGAGGTGCATGGGGGGCGGTTGCCGCTGCATGAGGATGCGTGGAAGTTGTCGGAGAAGGATGGTTTGCCGGCGGGGCTGCATGGGTTGGTGGATGGGGAGGATTATGAGTTGTTGTTTGCGATGGATCCGGAGGCGGTGCCGGAGATTGTGGGGATTGGGGAGCGGCTGGGCGTGCCGGTGACGGCGGTGGGGACGGTGGTGGCGGCGGGGAAGGGGCTGGTGTTGGTGGATGATGCGGGGAGGAAGTTGCCGTGGCCCAGGGGCGGGTGGGAGCATGGGGGGTGAGCGCGGAATGACGAATGACTGAATGACTGAAGGGGGAGGGAGCGCGATTTCGGGGCGATCCATTGACCACGAAGAAAAAGGGCGCGGGGGGCGTGAGAGGGACGAGGTATTCGCGCTGGCGATACGGAGTTGCACGGACGATGGGACGGGGCAATGAGGATGGGAGCGCACAGGAGGCACGGGTACGGCCCCGAGGTTGGGCCGTACCCGTGGCACCCCGGGGCGCTGCGACCTGGCTCGCTGAGAGTCGTGCGGGGCGTTCACTGCGGGGAGCGTTTGCGCAGCGGGCGGTGGGGCTTTCGTGACTTGGGGCGGTCCGCCTTTGTCACGTCGAGGACCGTGAATTGGATGGTGTCGCCGATGCGCAGGGGAACGATGGACTTCCAGTTGAGATGGACGTCGTTTGCCGGGTCAGGTCGGGAGGTCAGGCCACCGACGGAGTAGAAGACGTCGCGCGTGGTTTCCTCCGGTCGCGCCGGGACGGTCTTTGTCCCCAGCGTGCCGGTTGCGGTGACGTGTGCCGCGAGGACGGCGAGGTCCTCCGCACCGGCGATGCAGATGCGTTTGCCGTTGAGTGTGACTTCGAAGGCGATCATTTCTGCATCCCCAGGGCTATCGGTGGCAGCTTGTTTTATAGTTCGCGGTAGATGGCGATGGGGGTGAGGCTGAGGGCGGGGAATTGGGGGGCGTTGGCGACGCGGTGGATGCGGTTGACGGCGAGGGCGAGGCGTTCGAACATGTCTTCGACGGCGTTGCCGGTGGGCATGGCGGGGGTGCCGGTGGAGCGGCCGAGGTTGATCATGCCGACGACGCGCCAGCCGCCGGGGGCGCCGGTGGCGGCGTCGGGGGCGTCGATGTCGCAGCCATATTTCTGGGAGAGCACGGCGGGGCTTTCGAGGAAGGCGCCGGGCAGGCAGGTGCCGACGAACATTTCGCCGCGCTGGCCGCCGGGGGGCACGACCTTGAGGCGGACGGCCTGGCCGAAGAGTTCGCGGACGACCTCGGTGAGTTCGTCCATGCGCCAGCCTTCGAGGTCCTTGAGCTGGAGCTGGTGTTCCTTGACCTTTTCGTCGAGTTCCTTCTGGGTGATCTGGTGGGCTTCGCGGCGCTGCTTGAGGGCGGAGAGCTCGGTGCGCTGGGTGACCTTGAGCATCTTGGGCATGGTTTCCATGACGGAGGCGAGCCAGGGGTAATCGAGGAGGCGCACGAGGCCGGAGACGCGGACGAACTGGCCGTCGCGGAAGGCTTCGGGGGACCAGCCGGTGAAGTCGAAGTTGTTGCCGATGTCGGTGAGGGCGGCCTTGTCGTCGAGGGCGGCTTCGAGGCCGGAGAAGACGGTGGCATGGAGGCTGCGGGTTTCGCCCTCGTGCTTGTGGAAGCGGCGGTCGTCGGAGGGATCGGCGGCGAGGATGGAGAGGCCGCCGGAGGCGTCGGCGGAATCGGCGAGGGTGAGCTGCGAGGCGAGGACGCGGATGCGTTCCCAGTCGAGGTAGATGTAATCGCGAAGACCGGCGGCGGACATGAGGCACCTGCTTTTTAGGGGCGTTGGCTGGGACGGAGTCTGCGGGATGGTGGGAGCGGCGTCAACTTCGCTGGCAATTGGTAATTGGTAATTGGTAATTGGCTGGCGCCGGAGGAGGGGGCTCCCGTTGGACGCGCCGGCGAATTACCAATTACCAATTACCAATTACTTTCACTCGCCGCCGAGTTCCCGGGTTCCCGGGTGCAGGGGGGGAACTTGGGAACTCAACCGGCGATCGTTAGACTAATGAGGCATGTCGTCGGGCGATGGAGAATTCCATGATGAAGCGGTTCGTGGCGGCGATGGCGGTGGCGGTGTGCGTGATGGGGCGGGTGGGCTTTGCGCAGATTTCGACGGGCTCGGGCGGGGCGGTGGGCGGGGTGGCGATCACGACCGAGGGGCTGCTGCACATTCCGCGGACGACCGGCGGCATCGCTGCGCCGCGCGCGACGACGCCGGCGAAGAAGGAAATGGTCTATGTGTCGCTGCCGCGGGTGATCGCGGAGGCGAAGGCGCTCACGGATGCCGGCAAGCCGCTGACGCCGGAGATCAAAACGCTGCACGGGCTCACGCAGATCCAGTACCTGTTTGTGTATCCGGCGGAGCATGACCTGGTGCTCGCGGGGCCGGCGGAGGCGGTGAAGGGGGACAATCCGCTGCTGCCGGTGGGCGCGGCGACGGGGCGGCCGGTGGTGCAGTTCGAGGACCTGGCGGTGGCGTTCCGCGCGGTGTATTCCGGCGGCAATGGCGGGCCCGGAGGGGGAGCGGGGCCGCGCGGGCGGGATTTCTTCGGCTGCTCGATCGATCCCACGCCGGAGGAAGCGGAGACAGCCAAGACGCTGGTGGCGAAGTATGGAACGGATCGCCCGCGGCTGCTGGCGGAGATGAAAAAAGCGATCGGGCCGCAACAGGTGCGGGTGTTCGGCGTGCCGGCGGATTCGCGGCTGGCGCTGGCGATGGTGGCGGCGGATTATCGGTTGAAGCGTTTGAGCATGGGGCTGGACGTGGTGCCGGGGGTGGGCACGGCGCTGGGGGCGAGCGGCGTGGGGCGGATGTGGTTTCGGCCGAGCTATGAGCCGCTGGGGGTGAGCGCGGATGGCGGCAGTTATGCGATTCGCGGCAAGCGGGTGGAGCTGTCGGTGGGGGAATATGGCGAGGAGAACGGCCCGGTGCCGGCGGGGATCGCGCGGTTCGTGAAGCAGTTTTCGGACAAGCTGCCGGAGGTGGCGGCGCGGGTGGAGGTGGTGGCGGATCTGCAGAACGTGACGGACGAGTTCCTGGTGGCGACGCTGGTGCGGGGCGATGGGCTGGAGCAGAAGGCGGGGGTGGATTTGTCGTGGATGCTGGATGCGGAGAAGTTGAAGGTGGCGAAGGTGACGGTGCCGCGGACGGCGGAGACGATCATCAGCATCACGGGGGACCAGTTGGCGCGGGGCGGTGTGGCGATCGCGTCGAAGGGATTTCGGCGGATGCCGCGCGGGGAGGGCGATGGGGTGGTGCTGGCGTCGCTGCGCAAGCGGCCGGAGGGGACGTGGTTTTTTGTGGCGACGGCGGAATTGGAGAAGCGGGGGAAGTAATTGGTAATTGGTAATTGGTAATTCGCTGGCGCGGGTGGCGGGGGTTCCGTGTGTTGCGGGGGCGTTGTTTGCGCTGGGTGGGGGGCATACACTCTTGCCTCGTGATTTTTGTTGCCCGCCACCGATGATGAAACGAGGGATGTTCATGGCCGAGAAACTGAAGCTGCAACCGCTGGAACTTCTCGATCTGGGCAAGTGCCCGACGGTGAGCGCGATTGTCGACGGCATGAGCCGCTGCGCGTTCGGGGCGCGCATGCTGGGGGAAGTCGCGGCGACGCTGACGCGGTGGTGTGGGGAGCCGCTGAAGCCGGTGATCATTTACGACGGTCTGCCGGGCAGTCCGCTGGGGAAGCTGCTGGGCAAGCAGCTCGTGGGGCAGGCGAAACTCTTCTCCGGGGTGATGACGCCGGAGGACTATGGTGAACTTCCCAAGAGCCAGCAGGGCCGGCTGAAGCACGCGCTGGTGATCGGCAGTTATTCCGAGCGGCACGCGGCGCCGCTGCACGCGCGCGAACCGGGCAGCACGATCTACATCAACCCCTATGACATGTGCGCGCCCGGCCAGGTGAAGGATGGCTTTTTCCCGGATGCGGTGTTTGCCGACCCCAACTTCATCCTGCCGGTCCTTGCGCTGGTGCTCGACGAGCGGCTCAAGGGGCGCAAGCACCCCGTCGGCGACCTGATGGAGGCGCTCTCCGCCATGCCCGGCGTCGGCATGCAGGTGCGGCAGGGGGCGGAAACCCTGCGGCTCATGATGAAGAAAAAGGGCATCATCCGCTTCCTCACGCTCTCGGGCGCGATGACCATCGCCCAGATGTCGCTGGTCCTGTGCGACATGATCGACCGCGAAATGGTGCACAGCGTCACCAGCACCGGCGCCCTGATGGCCCACGGCCTCGTTCCCGGCCTGGGCCTGAAGCACTACAAGTACAACCCCCACGACAACGATGAAAAGCTCGCCAAGCTGGGGCTCAACCGCGTGACCGACGTGCTGGAGCCGGAGACGAACTTCGACCACATCGACGAGATCATGAGCGCGGTGCTGGCCACGTTCTCCGGACGCGAGACGATCAGCCCGAGCGTCCTGCACGCGGGGCTGGGCAAGTACCTGGAGGAGCATCACCCGGAGCATCGCGCGGTGCTGCTCTCGGCGTATCGCAAAAAAGTGCCGGTGTTCGTGCCGGCGTTCACCGATTCCGAGCTGGGCAACGATGTGTACTGCACCAACAAGCTGCGCGAGGTCACCGGCAAGAAGCGGGTGGTGATGGACATGGAGAAGGACACGGCGAAGCTGCTGGAGCTGATGACCGGGGCGACGTCGGCGGGCATCTGGACGTTCGGCGGCGGCGTGCCGCGGAACTGGACGCAGAACGTCTCGCCGCTGATCGAGATTTACAACAACCGCATGAGCGGCCACGGGGCCAGGCTGCCGATGCGCAAGTATGGCTTCGGCACGCGCTGCTGCCCCGACCGCCCGCACTTCGGTCACCTCTCGGGCTGCACCTACGAGGAAGGCATGTCGTGGCGGAAGTTTCACTTCAACATGAAGCAGTCGCAGATCCTGGGCGACGCCACGCAGGTCGAGCCGTTCCTGGTCAAATACATCATGGACCTGCAGGACGCCGGCAAGCTGAAATAAGCGGCGGAGCGCGTCTCAGGCGATGGAGCGGACCACGCCGCCCTCGGCGCGGATGCTGGCGCCGTTGATGGCCGCGGCGAGGGGGCTGCAGAGGAACGCGCAGACGTTGCCGATTTCCTCGGGCGTCTCGAAGCGCTGCAGCAGCGAGCTGGGGCGGACGTGGGCGAAGAACTCCTTCTCCACCTGCTCGGCGGATTTCTTCTGGGCGGTGGCCATCTGCGAGACG
>JBEHXY010000085.1:0-11531 GCA_048498455.1 Planctomycetota bacterium
GGTCGAATCCGGCGAGCTCCCCTTCGACCGCACCATGCGCATCTCCACCGCCGAGGTCGACGCCAAGGGCACCATCTCCAAGCGCATCCCCGAAAACCTTGCCACCATCCGCAAGCTCCTCGAGCACAACCGCGCCGACTGGGTCCGCTCCCGCGAAACCTCCATCTCCGAAAACATGCGCGAAGAAATCAAACGCCGCATGCGCAACCGCCGCCGCAAGGCCGTCACCCTCCTCGAAGAACTCTCCCTCCGCACCTCCAAAGTCATCCCCCTCATGAAAAAGCTCCAGTCCATCTGCAACAAGATGGTCGAGCTCAAACACAAACTCACCGAACGCCCCTCCCGCGGCCGCGAGCTCTCCGAGGATGACCGCCAGGCCATGACCGAGGAATTCGAAGGCCTCCAGGAACTCGTCCTCGAAGACCCCGACTCCCTCGTCCGCCGCTGCCAGGCCATCCAGCTCGTCTTCAACGAATACGAAGACGCCAAACGAAAACTCTCCGGCGGCAACCTCCGCCTCGTCGTCTCCATCGCCAAGAAATACCGCAACCGCGGCCTCTCCTTCCTCGACATCATCCAGGAAGGCAACACCGGCCTCATGCGCGCCGTCGATAAGTACGAATACCGCCGCGGATACAAGTTCTCCACCTACGCCACCTGGTGGATCCGCCAGGCCATCACCCGCGCCATCGCCGACCATGCCCGCACCATCCGCATCCCCGTGCACATGATCGAAACGATGTCCAAGCTGCGCAATATCTCCAAGCGCCTCCTCCAGGAGCTCGGCCGCGAGCCGACGATCGAGGAAATCTCCAAGGAAGCCAAGATGCCCGTCGCCGAATGCCGGCGCGTGCTCAAAATCTCCCGCCACCCCATCTCCCTCGACCGTCCCGTCGGCGAGTCCGAAGACAGCTACTTCGGCGACTTCATCGAAGACGAGGCCGCCGAGAACCCCGTCGAAACCGCCACCCAGGAAATGCTCCGCGAACGCATCGACCAGGTCCTCAAAACCCTCACCTACCGCGAGCGCGAAATCATCAAGCTCCGATACGGCATCGGTGACGGCTACACCTACACCCTCGAAGAAGTCGGCCGCATCTTCAAGGTTACCCGCGAACGCGTCCGCCAGGTCGAAGCCAAGGCCATCCGCAAGCTCCAGCACCCCGTCCGCGCCCGCAAACTCGAAGGCTTCCTCGACGGCAGCATCTACGCCAACCTCGGCGTCATGCCCACCGGCGACATCGGCACCATCGAAGGCGAGGAACACGACGCCGACGACCTCCACGATCACCCCCACGAAGAGTGATCACTCGCCGGCCCGGCCGAGGAAAAACGACAGCAGCAGCAGCGCCAAAACGACCGCGGTGATCAACGCAAACACCCGGTCTTTCTGCAGCAGGAACGCCACCACCGCCACCGCCACGCGCAGCACCGGCGTCGCCACCAGCAGCAGCAGCCCCGCCACCACGATCGCCTGCCCGCGCCCCGCCCGCACCCCCGCCGCCACGTCGCCCAGCGTCCGCGGCACCGCCCCGCCAGGCTTCGTCAAGTAACCCAGATCCGTCGCCGAATACAGGTAGGCCGGATGATGGACAAACGACACCACCGTCCCCGCCACCACCACCAGCAGGCTGACCACCACGCCGACGCGCAGCAGCACGCTGATCACCCGTTCCACCCGCTCGAGCTGCCGGTCCTGCGCGTCGCTCATCCGCGCACCCCTTTCCACAGCATCTGCACGCAAATCCACGCCAGCACCACGACAAACGCCGTGCGTATCGCACTGTTCTTGAGTTTCCCCAGAACCCGCGATCCCGCCGTCGCCCCGACCAGCACGCCCGCCGCCACCGGCGCCGCGATGAACGGATCAATGTCGCCCCGTGCGAAGTACACCCCCGCCGACGCCGCCGCCGTCACGCCAATCATGAAGTTGCTCGTCGCCGACGAAACTTTGATCGGCAGCCGCATCGCCAAATCCATCGCCGGGACTTTCAAACTTCCCGAGCCGATCCCCAGCAGCCCCGAGACCACGCCCGCCACGTACATCAGCCCCAGGCCGACGAACGTGTGCGTCACCCGGTACGCCACCACCTGCCCCGCCTGCTCGTCGAAGTATTCGCCGTGCAGCCGCAGCTTGTCCGCCACGGCATCAGGCGGCACGGCCTGCTGCTCGCCGTGGCGCTTGCGGAACATCGCCACCGCCGAATACCCGAGCACCAGCGAGAAAAGGATGTACAGGAAGCGGCCGCCAATGATCCCGGCGAGGAAGGCGCCGGTGAGGGCCCCGGTCGTCGTGCCCAGTTCCAGGAACATGGCCACGCGCATGTTTGCCAGGTGCTCCCGCACATACGCGGCGGCGGCGCCGCTGGAGGTGGCGATGACGCTGACCACCGAGGCGCCGATCGCGTAGCGGATGTCCACGCCCATCAGCAGGGTCAACACGGGGATGACGATGATCCCGCCGCCCAGCCCCAGGATCGATCCCGCCACCCCCGCGACCACCGATGCTCCAAAGGTTTCCAGCGTAAAGAGCAGCGGGCTCACAAGCGTTCCCTCATCGCATGCTGCGAAGCATTCCGACCAGTCCGTCGATGTTGTCGTAGGGATGCGAGCTCTTCATGGCGAACGCCACGCGCCCTTCCTTGTCGACAATGTAGCAGCCGTGGAACAGGTTGTCCTTGGCGTAGACCAGCCCGTAAGCGCTGGCGGCTTTCATGTCGGGATCGGCGAGCAGCGGGAAGGGAAAATCGCCAAACGCCTCGGCGGATTCCTTGAGCTTGTCGACGGAGTCGGGGCTGACGGCGACCACCTGCGCGCCGGCGGCGTGAATGGCGTCGAGCTGGCCTTCAATTTCGCGCAGGTGGGCCACGCAGCGCGGGCAGTTATAGCCGAGGTAGAAAATCACCAGCACCGGCCCGTGCGGGACGAGTGCGGAGAGCTTCACCCTGCCGCCGTGGGCATCGTCGAGTTCAAAATCGGGGGCGAGGTCCATTTCCTTGGGACCGCGGACGGCTGCGTCGGCAGGCGAACCCGCCTGTTCCATCACCGCCATGTCGACCGGCGCGGCGTTCCTTCCGCGGAGCCTGCCATACTCGTAAGCCGCGCAGGCGACGCCGATCGACAGCACCATGGGCACCACCGGCACCAGGGAGTTGAGCCAGTCCTTGCGCGAATGTTCGGTCATCAGCGACTCCGTGAAACGCTCCGTGCCATCCTAGGGCACCGGCCTCGCTCCGCCAACCGGTCTGCGGGGGGCATTGGCAGCAGCGCCGTTGCATCCGGGCGGCGGCCTCCGGATACTCTGGCGCATGGCCCGCAAACTCCACACGCTTGTCACCGCCGGTCCGACGCGCGAAATGATCGACCAGGTGCGCGACTGGGGAAACATTTTCTCCGGACAGACCGGGCTCGATCTCGCGCTGGCGTTCCTGGATCTGGGGGACGTGACGCTGCTGACGTCCAACGCCACCCACGCTGCGGATTACGACGGCTTTTATGGCAAGGCGGGAATGCTGGGGATCGAGACGTTCCGCTCGCATGCGGATCTGCAGGAGCTTCTCGAGCAGCGAATCACCGACACGGCCGCGCCGACGGACATCGTGGCGATGACCGCCGCGGTCGCCGACTACCGGCCGGAGGGGTCGTTCGCGGTGTTGTCCCGAACGGCCAATGCCGACGGCACGGAGACGTGGGTGACGCAGAACGTTTCCGCGCCGAAGGTGAAATCGTCGCACCAGCAGGTGGCGGTCATGGGAACGCCGACGCTGAAGCTGGTCGATCAGTTCCGCGGTGCGTGGGGATTCCGGGGGCTGCTGATCAAATTCAAATTGGAAGTGGGGCTGAGCGACGAGCAGCTGCTGGTGGTGGCGGGGGCATCGCGGCTGGCGAGCCACGCGGATTTGATGGTCGCCAACACGCTGGCGATGGCGCGTCCAGCGAATCCGGCGGATGCGGGGGCGTTTCTGATCGATGACCAGGGGGCGACCCGCGTGGCGCGGCCGGAATTGGCGGCGCGGATTGTCGCGTGGTCAGCGGCGCACATTCCTGCATGACAAATGCTGCCGGCGGTTGCGTCTCCGGCGGGAATCTTACTGCGGCAGGGTCTTGAGGGCCTGGGTGGCCATGGCGACTTCCGGCACGCCGCCGCTGGTTTTCTCACCGCCGGCAAGTGCGGCGACGTTCTGGAGGTTCATGCGGGCGAGGGCGGCCTGGCCGATTTTGGCGTACCCGATGCCCAAGTGGTAATGGACGGCGGGGTCGAGCCGCATCGCGGGGAGGGCCCTGGCGAGGCGCGTGGTTCCGTCGGCGGCCTGCCCGGAGAGAATCTCGATCCAGGCGAGGGTGTCCTGGAACACGCGGACCTGGGGGGCCTTGCTGATGGCGAACTCGATGTGCTTGCGGGCTTCCGCGAGGGTGGCCTTGTCGTCGGGATGGGCGGCGACCAGGGTGTAGGCGAGATTGTTGGCAGCGATGACGTCGTTGGGATCCGCGGCGAGGACGCGGCGGTGCAGGGCGACGGCCTGATCGAGGTGGCCGAGCTTTTCCTGGAGGGTGGCGAGGGTGGTGAGGATATCGCTGCGGCCGGTCTGCTCGAGGGGCTGGAGCACCTGGAGAGCGTCGGCGTAACGGCCTTCCTTGCCCCAGGAGGCGGCGAGGAGGATGCGGACGGTGGGGGCGGCATCGCCGGCGGTTTTGAAACGTTCAGCGAGGGCGTCGCGGACCTTGTCGGCGTCGGCGGTGCGGTGCAGGTTGGTGAGGGCCTGGTGCTTGAGGATCATGGCGGCGGTGAGGGGCTTGGCGCCTTCGGCCTCGGGCGCGGCGAGGTCGAGAGCGGCGGTGCTCCAGCCGGCCTCGAGGGCGCGGTTGGCGAGGGCCAGCTTCAGGAGGCGGGGCGCGCTGTCGTCACCGTTGCCGACTTCGTTGAGGAGGGTCTGCAGGTCGCCGGCGAAGACGTGGCTGTTTTTAGAGAGGGCGTCGAGCTGGCCGGCGCGCTGGTCGGCGGGCAGGGAGGCGAGGGTGGCGAGGACGACCGAGGGCATGCCGTCGGAGAGCGTTTTGCCGTTGCCCTTGTCGTTGCCGGCGACTTCGCCGACGAAGGTCTGGTTGTAGGAGGGGGCGTCGTTTTTGAGGGATTTTGCGGCGGCGAGGGCCTCCTCTTTTTTGCCCTGCAGGAGGCGGAGGAGGGCCACATCGAGGGCGCTGGCGGCGCGGGTTTCGGCGTCGAGGGAGTCGAGCATCTGGACGGCGGCGTCGTAGTCCTTGCCTTCGCGGGCGGCCATGGCGGAGAGGAGGGTCCAGGTGCGCCATTCCGAGGAATTGGGGGGGAGCTGCTCGCGCTGGGAGCGGGCGAGCTCCATGGCGACGGACTGTTTGCCGGCGCGGATGAGGGTGTGGAAGAGGGGCACGGAGGCCTGCTGGGCGGCGGCGGGAGACGTTTTCGAGAGGTCGGTGAGAGCCTTGACGGAGGCGTCGGTGTTGCCGGCCTCGGTGTTGATGGCGGCGAGAGCGATCTGCGCCGGGGCGTATTCGGCGGCGTAGGGGGGAATGGCGTCGAGGGCCTTGCGGGCTTCCTCAGGCTTTTTGAGCTCGAGCCACCCGCGGCCGACGGCGAGCTGGGAGGCGTAATCCTGGGTGGCGCCCTTGATGCCGGCGAGTTCCTCCTCGGCGGTTTTGAGCAGGCCCATGGAGATGAGGTAGCGGATGCGGGCGGCGGTGGCGAGCTCGCGGCCGGTTTCGCCCATGGCGCGGACTTCCTCGAGGGTGGCCAGGGCGCCGGGTGCGTCCCCGAGCTGGGCCATCGTTTCCGCGAGGGCGACGCGGTACTGGGGATTCTGGGGATCGCGTTTGACGAGGGCCTGGCGGGCCTTGAGCGCGGCGGCGGGATCGGTTTCCTGGAGGAGCGAGGCGTAGGCGTCGAGCAGGCGGGGATCGGCGTTGTCGCCGGAGATGCGCGGTTCGAGGAGGGCGCGGGCCTTGTCCTGCTGGCCCATGCCGACGCGGCGCTGCACCAGGGCGAGGATGACGTTGGAAGAGGCGTCTTTGGGGAGGCTTTCGGTGATGCGATCGGCCTGGGCCTCCGCGGCAGCGCGATCGCCGAGGGCCATGAGCTGGTCGGTCGCCAGCATGCGGATGCCGGCGGCGAAGAAGGTGTCTTTGCCGGCATAGAGGTCGGCGGCCTTGGCGACGGCGGCGGCATCTTTGCGGGAGGCTTCGAGGGTGATGATCGCGGTGTAGAGGGCGTCCTTGGCGGCGCGGGGCTCGGTGAGCCGGTTGGTGGCATCGAGGCCGGCGACGAAGTATTTGCGGGCCATGTCGGGCTGGCCGGAAGCCTCGGCGAGCTTGCCCATGGTCCAATCGGCCATGGCGGCGTTGATGGTTTCGAGCTTGCCGGTGAAGCCGAGGCCGTTGCGGGCGGCATCGGCCGTGGGGAAGAGGGAGACGAAGGTGGCGTAGCACTCGAGGTTGTTGGGCTGGGCGGCGGCGGCGGCGACGACTTCCTCCACGGCCTGATCGGTTTTTCCGAGGGTGCCCAGCGCCTGGCCGGCGACGAGGTGCAGACCCCAGTTGGTCGCATCCTTCGCGAGGCCGTTGCGTGCCACGGTGAGGGCGCGGGTGGGGTCCTTCTGATTGAGCGCTTGTTGGGCGATGTGGAGGGTTTCGGCGGGGGTGGCCTGATCGGGGTTGATGGCATTGGAGGCGACGGGCGTGCCGGTTTTCATGGCGGTCGCCTGGGCCTGGAGGCTGGAGGCTTCGACGTGGCCGGGGTGCTGCGCGAGCACGGGCTTGAGGACGGCTTGGGCCTGATCGGGGAGGCGGAGGGTGATGTAGCCGCGGGCGACGCGGAGGGCTTCCTCGGGGGTGACGGGTCCCTTGACGATTTCGTCGAGCTGGGCGCGGGCGTCGCCATTGAAGCCGGCGTTGGCGAGAAGACTGGCGTACTCGAGGCGCATGGCGACGTTTTTGGGATCGCCTTTGACGGCGGTTTCGAGGAGCCCGCGGGCGAGGGTGACGTTGCCGGCGGCGACGGCGCTTTGAGCGCGGAGGCGGAGGGTGGAGGGATCGTTGGGCGGGAGGGACTGGAGGAGGGCGTCGGCGGCGGTGGTGGCGCGCATGGAGACCAGGAGGGTGACGAGGTCGGGGCGGGCTTCGGGGGGCAGGTCGGGATCGGCGGCGAGGGAGGCGAGCATGCGCTGGGCCTGGTCTTCCTGGCCGTGCTGGCGGAGGTTTTCGCAGGTAACGGCCCAGGCGGGCATGAAGTAGCGGTCGTCCTGGTTCATCTGGGTGGCGAGCTGCTGGGCCTCGGCGATGTTGCCGGCCTGGATGTCGTTGGTGAGCAGGGCGCGCCTGGCGAGGGCGTATCCGCCGTTGAGGGAAATGGCCTTGCGGAAGTCGTCGCCGGCGGCGCGGTAGTCGCCGGTGTCGGCGGTGGCCATGCCGAGGAGGTACCAGACCTGCGGAACGCCGCCATAGGTGGTGGTGAGCGGGGTGACGAGCTTGAGGGCCTCGGCGGTTTTCTTTTCGCGGAGGAGGACGTTGATGAGGAGGATCTGCGCGTCGATGTCGGCGTCGGGCTTGCCGAGGGCGCGGTTGGCCATTTCGGAAGCGCCGGCGGTGTTGTTGCGTTCGAGCATGACCTGGCCGACGGCGACGACGACGCGGGCATCGTCGGGGTGCTCCTTGAGGTAGGCTTCGAGGACGGCCTGGGCATCGGCGAAGCGTTTGTCCTTGTCGGCCTGGCGGGCGGTGTCGGCCATCAGGGTGTTGGCTTCGACGATGGCGAGTTCCTGGGAGACGGCCTTTTCCCCACCGGCTTTCACGACGGCGTCGTAGACGGCCTGGGAGTCGGCGTACTTGTGGTCCTGGAAAGCGTATTGGGCGAGGAGCTTGGGGGCACGGGGATCCTTGGGATCGAGTTTCCAGGCATCCTGGAGGAGCTCGCGGGCCTTGGCCTGGCGCGCGCCTTCGGGATCGGAGAACTGGGCGAGGTCGCCCTTGGCGCGGCCGATGGCGGTTTGATCGCCGGCGGCGGTGGCGACTTCGAGGGAGGCTTTTGCGAGGCGACGGCCTTCGTCGTCGATGACGTGATAGAGACGTTCGAGCTCGGCCTGGGCGATGACGTTGCGGGCGGTGCGGGGCAGCTTCTGGAGTCCGGCGATACCTGCGTCGATCACGCCGAAGAGCTCTTTGGAGGTGGAAACGGAGAGCGGGCGGATGGCGGTGCGGTAGCGGCGGAAGGCGGGGTGGACGTAGGTTTCGGCGAGATTTTCCAGGGCCTCGGTGTTTTCGGAATCCTGCTGGAGGACTTCCTGGGTGTAGGGGCGGGCGTCTTCCTCGCGGCCATCTTCGATGAGGGCCTTGGTGAGGAGGTTGCGCACGCCAAGGCCGAGGTCACCGTTTTTGGTGCCGGGCTTGTCGACGGTGGTTTTTTTGACGGCCTGGGAGAGATAGTCGACGGCGCGCTTGGTGTCGTGCTGATCGAGGGCCGCCGCCCCTTTGCGGGCGAGGGCGCCGGCGGAGTGGTTGTGGACGTAGACATAGCCGCCGCCGGCGGCGAGGGCGACCGCAGCGACGATGGCCCCGGCGAGCATGAGCTTGCGCCCCCTGTGACCACGTTCCTCTGCATCTTCCAATGGGTGCCGTTTGATCGCCATGCGCTTCCCTCAAAACCCCGCCTCCTCCCGGTTGGTGGTTTACCGTTTCGAATGGGGATGGATGTTCATCGGCCGTCGGCGTTCAATTTGTCGCGAATCGACGGGAAAGTGGCGTGCAGGAGCTGGTCGACGCGGGTGCGGGCGGCGTCGACACCGGTGGAATCGGTCATGGGGGTGGAATAACGCACCAGGGCGCCGGCGGCGTTCTGCCGGGTGAGCCCGTTCCAGACGATGGTGGCCTGCTGCCAGTAGAACGAAGGGGTGAACGAGTCGCCGCATTTGTAGAAATACGCGAAGTAGGTGTAGCGGCCCTGGTAGGCGGTGACGAGTTCACGGATCTGGAGTTTGGTTCCGTCGACGGTGAGCTCGCGGTCCATGCGCTGCATGATGCGGCTGCCGCCGCCCTCGAGGCAGACATCGGGGGGATGGGTGCCCTTGCGGTTGTCCTCGGAGAAGATGACGCAGAGGTCGACGGGTTTTCCGCGGCCATCGGTGTAGGTGCGAAAGACGTAATCGTGGGTTTCGAGGATGTCCATCTCGGCATCGGAGAAGGAATTGGGAGTGCTGGTCCAGAGATCCCCGTGGGCATCGACCATTTCGGGGATGGCGTTTTTGGCGACTTCGGAGATGAGGGTTCCGCGGGTCTGGGAGGTGACCAGGAGGACGGTGAGGACGATCACCGGGGCCATAATGCCGGCGAGGACGACGGCGCGGCGTCCGAGGGAGCGCACAGTTGCGCCTTCCTGGAGGGGCGGCGTTTCCCCATTTTCGGCGGTCTTGGGCCGGTCGGCGGGCGGTTCGGGTGCGGGGACGTCGCGCATGGGGCTGCTCATTTCCAAAGACTCTCCACACAACCAATACGCATCCCACACCCGCCGGGATTGCCCGCAATGGCGGTTCTCCCGGTTCCCGATGCCGCTGGTGCCCTTCTGCCGCGTCGGAATGCCCCCTTTTATCACCCCTCCTCTTCCGTACGGCCGCCCCCCTATGGCCCTGCCTCTTCAGCCCGGCCCGATGCGAATGGGTTCGCGTCCACCCTCCGCTCGCAACCGCTCGTGATGCTCCAGCAGGTAATCCATCGCCGTTGCGAAATGCTGGCCCTCCTGCCGGTCGTAGAGGGTCCGGTCCAGATCGATGGCCCGCAGCTTGGCCGCGACTTCCGCTCGCCACGCGCGGTCGCTGATCATCCGCCGCCCCAGCGCCACGTAAGCCTCCTCATCGCGCGCCACGCACTCCTCGAGTCCCACCCGCCGCAGCATCTCCGGGCCGATCCGGTTGTACCATTTGTCGCCCTCCCAGCAGACCGTCGGCAGCCGCAGGTAGAGCGAATCGGACACCGTGTTGCACCCGCCAAAATGAAAGGCGTCCAGTGTGAAATCCCCCTGCTCCATGAGCCGCATGTAGGTGTCATAGGGAAGGTCCCCCAGCAGTTCGAAGCGATGGGCCCCCAGGGTTTGCGCCAGCTCGCGCCACGCCGGAACGTGATCGCCGTGTCCCAGCGTCGTGCCGCCGGCGAAAATGCGCAACCGCACGGCCTGCGGGGCGGCCTCCAGCATCCGCCCCAGCGCCCGCAGCAGACGGTGGTTGACCTTCTGGATCGTCCAGGGGCAGTTGATCACCACCGCTCCGTCGGTCCGCCGCCTGCCCTGGGGCGCGTACGTCGGCTTCTCATGCACCACTCCCATCCCCGGCAGCAACACCAGCCGCTCCGAATAATTCCGCTGCGGTTGGTCCTTCACCTCGCACGCCGCGCCCGAAATGAAATAATCCACCAGCGAGCCAAAGCTGCTGACCGAATGTCCCGGCAGGGACACCTGGATCGGCGCGATCCGCAGGTTCGAGAGCACCGTGGTCTCCGCCTGCATGCCGACTTCCGGGTAAATCGCCATTCCGAACTCGTTGTCCTGCAGCGCCTCGATGTCCGCCGCCGATGCGACCCGCGGCACCCGCACCACCTGGTGAAAATGGCGGCTGTCCCATTCCGCCCCGGTTCCCAGGTGCACCAGCGTCAGTTCGTGCCGCGCGCTGAGCGCCTCGAAGAAGGCCGTGTAATTCCGATGGATCGAATGGCCCTCCCGCCACATCCCCGAGAGCACCGCGATCTTCTCCCGCCGCGGCTTGTTGCGCACCACGACGCCCAGCTCGCGGAACCAGCGCTGGAGGGATTCGTTCATGACCGGCTTGATGGCGCGGTCGCAGTCGTCGCCGACGTAGGTGGAGCCATACTGCACCAGCGAGACCTTCACCGAGGCGACGAGCTGGGGATGCCGGAAGTGAAAATGTTTGCGGAGGTTTTCGGCGACGGCGGGGTTGGCGACGTGGCGGATCATGCCGGCGTATTCGCCGTACCAGCGCGAAGCGAGATCGCCGGCGGCGTCGAAGATGGCCTGGCGATCGACCTCGATGCGGTTGCGCGCCGAGAGCAGGGCCAGCACCTTCACGAGATTGTTGTCCTGGGTGAGCAGTTGCTGGAGGCAGGCGTCGGTGGTGCCGAAGCGGGAGATGGCGGCGAGGTTGGCGATGGTCTGATTGAGTTCAATGAAGCCCGCGGCGAACCGCGGCGGAATCAGCAGGCGTTCCTGTGCCATGAGGCCCAGGAACAGCTCCATGAAGGTGTCGAAAAAGGGCTGATTTCCGGGTCCGACATCGTTGAAGGAATTGACGGCGAAGTAGCGCAGGACGCGCAGGAGCTCCTCGCAGAGCGCTTCGTGTTCGCCGCGCTCGAACATGCCGAGCAGCTTTCCCGGATCCACCTCCGGCCCCGCATTCGCACTCATTGCTCACCCTCGTTGATTGCCGGCATCCTACTCCCTACTCGGCTTTCACAGCCACCGACCGTGAGCGGGGTCAGGGCACGCGCACGGGTGAGGTTCCGCCCGC
>JBEHXY010000086.1:0-11510 GCA_048498455.1 Planctomycetota bacterium
TTCCCCAATCCTGCTGCGAGGCCTTCATCAACTGCACCCCCCTGGGCATGCATCCCCACGTCAACGCCGCCCCCATGGAGCCCATCACCGAAGGCCCCTGCGCCTGGACCGCCGACACCGTCGTCTTCGACACCGTCTACAACCCCCAGATGACCCGCCTGCTCAAACAAGCCCGCCACGCCGGCGCCAAGATCGTCCCCGGCACCGAAATGTTCGTGCGCCAAGCCGCGGTCCAGTTCGCCGAGTTCACCGGCAAATCTCCCCCCGTCGACCTCTTCCGCCAGGTGCTCACCGCCGCCCTGAAGCACTGACGCATGCCCGCCGCAACAAAAAAGAAGCGAGGCCGGCAAACATCACCGGCCTCGCTTCGTGAACAAACTCAGTTGCGATCACTCCCTGATCAGCCCCGGGTCGCGCTGGATCAACCCTTGATCATGGAGCTCAGGAGGCACAGAAGCTTCGCCAGCAGATCGGACATGCTGGTCTTGTCGCAGGTCGTGTTGCCGCCGGAGCTGCTGCCCGTGTCGCACGGGGGCGCGGGCGGGCACACCGGCGTGGTGCTGCAGGACTTCTCGCCGAAGTTGTAGTTGCACGCGTTGTCGCACCAGTCCAGGCAGATGTTCGAAATCTTCTCGCCCGAGACGCTGCCGCCCTTGTTGCCGGCCATCGCCTTGGTGGAGACATAGTTGTCCGGCTGCGTTTCCGTCAGGCTGTACTTGCCGGCGCGAAGGTTGCCGAACGAGTAGTTGCCATCCTTGTCCGTGTAGCTCACCAGGCTCACCGCGTTGCCCTGGTCGTCGACGCCGCTGAGCGTGATCTTCACGTTCTTGATGCCCGCCTCGCCGGAACCCTGCTTGCCGTCCTTGTTGGCGTCGTTGAACACGGTGCCGCTGATCGTGGCGCCTTTGAGCTCGCCGAAGTTGTAGTTCGTCGCGTTCTGGCCGTTGTTCAGGGTGATGTTGGCAATCACGTCGTTGCTCGCGCTGCCGCCGGCGGAACCCGCCGTGTCCTTCCCGTCGAAATAACCATCGGGATCCGCCTCCGACACCTTGTACTTGCCGGCCTTCAGATTGCTGAACTTGTAGTTGCCGTTGGCGTCGGTCGTCGTGCTGATCGAGACCGCTTCGCCGCTGCTGGTGGTGCCGGTGAGCGTGACCTTCACCCCCTTGATCCCCACTTCGCCGCTCTCCCTTTTCCCGTTGTTGTTGCAGTCGTCAAAGACCGAACCGGAAATCGAACCCGTGCCCATGCTGCCGGTGCTGCAACCGCAGGCGCTCGTTCCGCCATTGTCGGCGCTGATCAGCCGGTCCTGCGGGGTGTAGAAAATGTTGGAGCCCGCGGGTCCCAGCTTGTCGATCGGAATGCCGCAGACAAAATCGATCTGGAAGTAGCAGTCGGGAACCGTGACCGTCAGCGAGTGGGTGCCGGCCCCGTACGTCTTGGTGTCAAAATCAAAAATCTTCTGCTGCGAAGCGTGCTCGGCGAAAAACGTGCCCTCCGGCGCCGTGTAGCTCACCAGCGAGAACGTCTCCGTGTCATCCAGCGTGAAGACGGCCTTCACGGTGTCCCCCTGGTGCACGTTGCCCCGCAGGTCGGTCACGGTCTTGCAGCCATTGATCACGAAATAGACGCATTTGATGTGCTGCTTGCAGTCGTCCTGCTGGAAGTTGTCGAAATCGAACGAGCCCTTGTTCTCGCCCGCCGCCACCGTCACGCCATAGGTGCCGGTGACCGGGCCGGTCTGAATCCAGCCCGACTTCGTGTCTTCCGCGATCACGTACTTGCCCGCCGCCAGCCCGGTGAAGGCATAAGACCCATCCGCCGCCGTCACCTTGGAATCCACCAGCGTCTCGCCCGAATCCACCTTGCCGTTGGCATTGGCGTCGGCGTAAAGCTTGATCGTCCAGCCCGCCAGCGCCTTGTCGTCCGCGGACATCCCGTTGCCGGTCAGGTCCTGGAATTTCTTGCCATAGATCGTCGCCGGCGGCGCCGCGGCCGCCGGAATCGCCCCCACGTTCCCCTTCACCAGCGCCGAGAAATCCTGACCGAACGTGCCGTTGAACGTCGAGTTCTCAACGCTCATCGCCACGCCGATGTCCTTGCCCGTGAAGAACGTCGGGGCCAGCGCACCGCCGGTCACGCTGAAACGGAAATCAAACTTGTCGCCGTTGACGTCCGCCGAATCTTCCCATCCGAACGCCGTCACCTTGCCCGTCAGCAATACTCCGCTGTAGTCCACCGTTCCGTTGCCGTCCACGTCGATCGAGCCCGTCACCACCAGGTCGTTCGTCCCCGCGCCGCTGCCCTGCAGGTTCCCGCTGCTGTCTACCTTGATGTGCAGGTCGAAGCTCGAGGGCGCCATCACCTGCGGGGCGTTGAACGGGCTGGTCGAAAGGATGATCGACATCGGGGCGCCCACCGCATCGAAGTTGTGCGTGGCGGCCGAATAGGTCAGCGAACCGGGATTGCCCAGCACGCTGGCCACCGGAACATTCAGTTGGGCGCCGATGCCCAGCAGCGTGCCCGAAAACAACTCACGACCTTCCAGCGCTTCCATCACGGCGCGGCTGCGAAGGACCTTGGAACGGCGATTGGAACGTTTGTTGAGCATGGCGACCATAGTGAAGCTCCGAGGAATCTCTATTGCTAAGAATGTTCTGACGAAGGTCCCGGCGGCCCGAAATGCGGGAGCGGCGGTGGTTGCAGTATTCATTGAAGGGGAACGGGGGCAGGGATCACCGGCGGGTGAGCCCCCTCAGGCGCGGGCCTTCTTGCGGCGGAGGAGCACCATCCCGCCCAGGCCCAGCACGCCCAGCGATGCCGGTTCCGGCACCGAGAACGTGTCGGAGTTCGCCATCGGAATCGAGTTGCTGAAGCTTGTGCCGAAATTGCTGAACGTCGTGCTGCCCTGGCCATGCAGCACCACCTTGAAGGGGCTGGAGTAGAAGCCGGTCCCGCTGCCGAAGGTGAAGGTGAAGGTGTCGCTGGCGTTCGAAAAGCCGGTCAAAGAAGTCGAATTGAAATAGGTCTTGGAGTCGCCGGCGATCGTTGCATCGCCGCTGAAACCCGTGATCGTGTTGCCCGAAAGCTGGAACGTGCCGTGCAGCGTGAAGGTCCCCGCGGAAATGTTCGGAACAAGCGATCCGTCGGAGATCAGCGTCGCCAAATGCTCGGCCTTCCCCGTCGCCGTGAGCGTCCCCGTGCTCCCGCTCACCGTGTAGGTGATGGCCGTCTGATCGGAAAAGATGTCCGGGACCGCCGCCGGCGCCGCCGAAGCCGCGTTCGCCAGAAGGGACAGGGCCGACACCGCGCCGAGCATGCAAAGGGTGTTGCGAATCTTCATTTTCTCTCCATCCTGATTTCCGAGCCGACATCCGCCAAGGCCGCCTTGACGTCCGCCGCTCAACTGCGACACCCACAACCTATCC
The DNA here is from genome assembly GCA_048498455.1 of Planctomycetota bacterium. Classification (GTDB taxonomy): domain Bacteria; phylum Planctomycetota; class Phycisphaerae; order WQYP01; family WQYP01; genus CALCHA01. The sequence goes on from JBEHXY010000086.1 coordinate 3,429, forward strand.
CGGGGCGCGCAGCCGACAACCGCCCCAGATTCACATCCAGGAGGGTTCTCGGACGCACCGACGCTCCGCGCGGTCAATAAAGTTTCAGATTGTCAAACTGGCAAACTTGCAACGGTCGTATCACGTGGCATACTGCCCGCCGAATTTTCCGCCCCCCCACCGCCGTTCTTATCGGAAAAACTCCACCAGCGTCCGGGAAACCTGCTTCTCCACCTGCGCCACCGACTTCGACGCATCCACCACCCGGTACCGGTCCGGCCACTGCCCCGCCTGCCACAAGTAGTTCTCGCGCACCCGTTCAAAATAATCCCGCGCCCGCTGCTCGATCCGGTCCTTTAAATCCGAGTCCGCAAATAGCGGGTTCTGCTTGTCGTCCTTCGTCCGCCTTCCGGTCGACGACCACAACGGGTTCAGCCGCTCCAGCGCCACATCCGTGTCCAGGTCAAACACCACCGTCAGGTGCGGCCACGCGTCGTCCACCGCAATCCGCGCCACCGCCAGGATGTCCTCCACCTCCATGCCACCCCCGCCGCCCTGGTACGCCAGCGTCGACGATGCAAACCGGTCCGACACCACGCACTCCCCCGCCAAAAGCGCCGGCTTGATCTGCTCATGCACCAGCTGGGCCCGCGAAGCCATATAGAGCAGCATCTCGCAGCGCACGTCCATCCCCTCGCTTTTGGTCGATAAAAGCAGGTCCCGGATCTGTTCCCCGATCAGCGACCCCCCCGGCTCCCGCAGCCGCCGCACCTTCAGCCCCTCCCCCTCCAGCCGCGCAATGAGCGATTTAAGCTGCGTCGTCTTCCCGCAGCCGTCAGGGCCGTCAAAAACGATGAATTTTCCGGCCAGTCGATGCAAGGAATGGTCCGCCATCAAGCTTCCTGTCGCAAACAACGGGGCGATGCTACGAATGTGCGGCAGTCGCGTCAACGCAGGGCAAAAAGTTGCCTCCCCCTGCAACCGTTAGGTCCCTCGCGCGTGTTTCCGTATGATAAATCACAACCGGCAGCATATCGGATTGCCGATGACAAGGGAGCGGGGGAACTTCCCCCGCATTCGGGGAAAAGGGATCCATCAGGAGCGCGACCCATGAACAATCCGCTGGCGCCAATCTGGACCACCAGCCAGGGCCGTTGGGACTTCGCCATGGCCGCCCACCTCCTCCGCCGTGCCGGTTTCGGCGGCACCCTCGCGGAAATCCGCGACCTCGTCTCCGTCGGCCCCGAAAAGGCCGTCGCCTCCGTCGTCAATTACGCCAACCGCCCCAACCCCGGCCTGCAGGAACTCGCCTTTGGCGACCTGACCCGCCCGCCCGATGAAGCCGGCCTCCGCGCCCCCCGCGCCGGCGGTCGCGGCGCACGCGCCCAGATCGTCCAGACCATGACCCCCGAGCAGCGCAAGGGCTACACCCAGATCGAGCAGAACGCCCAGCGCGTCAAGATGGAAGAAATGAAACTCTGGTGGCTCGACCGCATGGTCCGCACCACCCGCCCCCTCGAAGAAAAAATGACCCTCTTCTGGCATGGCCTCTTCGTCAGCTCCGCTGCCACCGTCAAAAACAGCTACCTCCTCTACCAGCAGAACGAGCTCTTCCGCCAGAACGCCCTCGGCAACTACAAGGCCCTCACCCTCGCCGTCAGCCGCAACCCCGCCATGCTGATGTACCTCAACAACAATCAGAACGTCGTCCAGCACCCCAACGAAAACTACGCCCGTGAGCTCATGGAACTCTTCACCCTGGGCATTGGCAACTACACCGAAAACGACATCAAGGAATCCGCCCGCTCCTTCACCGGCTGGACCAACGCCGGCGACCAGTTCTTCTTCAACCGTGCCCAGCACGATGAAGGCGTCAAAACCTTCCTCGGCCGCAGCGGCAACTTCACCGGCGAAGACATCGTCAACATCATCTTCCAGCAGCCCGCCACCTCCAGGTACATCGCCTCGCGCCTCATCAAGTTCTTCGGCGTCGACGAACCGCCCGCCGAGGTCGTCACGCCCCTCGCGCAGCTCATCGTCTCCAGCAAATTCGACATCGCTCCCGCCCTCACCGCCCTCTTCTCCAGCCAGTGGTTCTACTCCCAGGACGTCCTCCAGCGCCAGATCAAGAGCCCCGTCCAACTCGTCGTCGGCAGCCTCCGTTCCCTCGGCGTCGGCATCATGCAGCCCGCAGCCGTCGACAACGCCCTCAAACTCATGGGCCAGGAAATCTTCAATGCCCCCACCGTCAAGGGCTGGGATGGCGGTCGCGCCTGGATCAACACCTCCACCCTCTTCGCCCGCTACAACCTCCCCGCCTATCTCGGCACCGGGCGGCTCCCCAGCACCGGCAAAGCCCTCCCCGCCAACGCCGACGGCATGGACACTCGCAGCGCTTACAACGACTTCGATTCCGGCTGGCGCCCCGAGATCGACCTCGCCGAGGGCAACGCCTCCACCACCGATGGCGTGGTCGATCTCTATATCAAAAAATTGCTCGGCGCCGACCTCGATCCCCGCAAGCGCGAAGAACTCGTGATCTTCATGAACGGCACCGGCGACGCCAAGAGCCACCTCAACGACCCCCTGCTGCCCGACAATGACCGCCGCACCCGTTCCCTCGTTCACCTCATCATGGCGATGGCCGAATACCAGCTCGCCTGATAACACCGTTTTGTGGACCCCCCTACCGCCTCGTTTAGAGGAGCATCACATGGACACCCTTCACACCCGCCGCAGCTTTCTTACCCGCGGCCTCACCGTCCTCTCCGCCGCCACCACCATGCCGCTGTTCCTCCAGCGCACCTGCCTCGCGCTCAACAACCCCAAGGATGCCCCGCTCACCCAAACCGCCATGGGCATCGGCGAACAGATCCTCGTCTGCGTGCAGATGTCCGGCGGCAACGATGGCCTCGCCACCGTCATCCCCATCGACAACGACGACTACCGCCGCGCCCGCCCGCAGCTCTCCCAGATGCAGAACCTCCTCGCCCTCGACAAATCCGGCGTCGCCCTCCATCCCGGCCTCACCGCCTTCAAGGAACTCTATGACCAGGGACGGATGGCGCTGATCCAGGGCGTCGGCTATCCCAACCCCAACCGGTCCCACTTCCGCTCCATGGAAATCTGGCAGACCGCCGACCCCGTCCACCCGCCCAAGGATGGCTGGCTTGGCCGCTACTTCGACGCCCAGTGCAACGGCAGCGATCCCAAGAACATGCCCGATCCCAAGCTCGCGGTGAACATCGGCAGCACCGCGCCGCTCTCGCTGCAGGGTTCCAAGTTCGCCGCCATCTCTTTCCAGAATCCCCAGTCCTACCAGTGGTTCGCCGGCAACAAGCTCGTCGATAAGAAAATGCGCGACACCTTCACCGCCGTCAACGATTTGAACAACACCGGCGATGAACTCGCCGGCATGACCAGTGGCAATCCGACGCTCGACTTCCTTGAACGCACCGCTCTCGACGCGCAGCTTTCCAGCGACGAAATCCGCGCCGTCACCACCAAGTACAAAGCCGCCGTCGCCTACCCCGCCACGCCGCTGGGCCAGCAACTCCAGATGGTCGCCCAGATGATCGCCGGCGGCCTCAAGACCCGCGTCTATTACGTCTCCATGGGCGGCTTCGACACGCACGCCAACGAAAAGCAGGCCCACGACCGCCTCATGCAGACCCTCTCCGCCGGCATCGGCGCCTTCATGAAGGACATCAAGAGCCAGGGCAACGACCAGAAGGTCGTGCTCATGACCTTCTCCGAGTTCGGCCGCCGCGTCGCCGAAAACGCCTCCCGCGGCACCGACCACGGCACGGCCGCCCCCATGTTCGTCTTCGGCTCCAACGTCAAGGGCGGCGTCTACGGCAACCACCCCTCGCTCCGCCCGCAGGACCTCGACGCTGGCGACCTCAAGTTCCACACCGACTTCCGCAGTGTCTACGCCACGCTGCTCACCAACTGGATGAAAGCCGACAGCAACAAGATCCTCGGCGCCGACTTCAAGACGCTGCCGCTGCTGGCGTGACGCGGCAAGCGTGCGCGATGCGGTAGCCGCTGGCGTGACATGCCGTCACGTTCAGGAGGGCTTCGCGAGCGCTCCGAACTTCTTGTGCGCATCGCTCAGCGCCTTCTCCGCCGCTTCCTGCCGCACTTTCATGTCCGTGGCGACTTTCTGCGACTTCGCCAGCTCGTCCTTCCCGGCGGCCGCCATCGCCGCGGCAAACGGCGTCCCCTGCAACGCCTTGATCGACGTCTCCAGTTCCGAGCGCGCCACGCTCGCTGCCTTCATCTCCCCCACGGCCTCCTCCATCTGCTTCTTGCCCAGCGTGACAAACACGGCAAACGGCTTTTTCGCGGCCGCCGCCTGCGTGGCATTGGCCAGCGTCTCCGCCACGGCGTGGGCCCTCTTTTCAAGCGCCGTCACGGCTCCCACGCTGGAGAGCCGCGCCGTCGAGGCATCGCGAATCCGCGCCTCATCGCCCTTCATATCGGCCTGCGCCTCCTTGGCCTTGGCATCGACCGCCGCCGCGAACAGCCTGTCGATCGCCGCCACATCCGCCGCCAGGCCGGCGTCCACCGCCCCGTCAAACTTCGGTTCGTCGGCGATGAGCTGCTGGGCATATTTGAGCACCGGCATGTAGGCGGTCGGCGCTTTGCCATATTGCGCCAGCAGCGTCTTGCCGCGCTTCGCCTGCGCCGAAAGCTCCGCCCCCAGCGCGCTGACCTTCTTGTACTCCGCCTCCACCTGCGCCCGCACCGCTTTCCAGAACGCTTCATCCGCCAGCTGCTCCGGCTTCGCCCGGGCCTTCATCGCCTCGATGCCGTTGATGCGCTCCCAGCGAATCGCCTTCCACATCCCGCCGATCTTGTCGCACCCGCCGGCGATCCCCGGATCCACCAGCGGCGAGGTCTTGGGAACTTTCGCCCGCGCGGCATCCCACCTGGCTTTGTCGGCGAACCATGCGAAATCTTTCAAGCTGGCCATGCGTACTCCCACACTTCCTTGGCAACACGCGGAAAAATTAGCACGATCGCGCCGGCGGTCAAGCCGGTGTGCGTGCTCCTCATAGGCGACATATGATGCCCCAGTCCGCAAACGGAGAAGAGACGATGAGCCAACATCCCATCGGCGAAGAAAAGATGACCAACAAGGCCGCGATCGCCGCGGAGCAGCCGGTCGCCGGCCAGCCCGGGCCGCAGGATGTCTGGCGCATTTTCCGGATCATGTCGGAGTTCGTGGACGGTTTTGAGACCATGGCGTCGGTGCCGGCGGCGGTGAGCGTCTTCGGTTCGGCCCGCACCAAGCCCGCCGACAAGTACTACAAGCTCGCGGTGCAGATGGGCCGGGCGCTGGCGAAGCGGCGGTTCGCGGTGATCACCGGCGGCGGGCCGGGAATCATGCAGGCGGCGAACAAGGGCGCCCGCGAGGCGGGGGGCATCTCGGTGGGGTTGAACATTTCACTGCCGATGGAGCAGCACACCAATCCTTACCAGACGATCACGCTGACGCACCACTATTTTTTCGTGCGCAAGGTGATGTTCATCAAGTATTCCCACGCGTTCGTGTGCTTTCCGGGCGGATTCGGGACGTTTGACGAGCTGTTTGAATCGCTGACGCTCATGCAGACGCTGAAAATCGAGCCCTTCCCGGTGATCCTGATCGGGAAGGATTTCTGGTCCGGGCTGCTGTCGTGGATAAAGGAAGCGATGCTGGAGAAGTTCGGGACCATCGGAGCGCCGGACCTGAACCTGATGTACCTGACGGACGATGTAGAGGAGGCGGCGGATCGGCTGCGGAAGGCGGAGGAGGGGCGGACGTGGCAGAAGAGCCAGGGCTTTGTGCCGATCGCGCGGGAGCGGCAGGTGACGGCGGAGGGGACGCGGTACGGGGTGCGTCCGACGAAAGAACCGCTGCCGCCGCACGAGGGGTCGGAGGAGGAAGAGGAGCATCCGCAGCAGTAGCGGAAGCGCCCGAGCCCGCGAGGTAGCGGTCGAACCAGGCGGTGCTGCGGGGGCGGATGGCGCCGGAAAAATCAAAGCAGGCGCCGACGTGGCCCTCGTCGGGAATGATCTGGAGCTCGGAATGGTCGGGGGCGGCGGCGTGGAGTTTTTCGGCGTTCTCGACCGGGACGATGGCGTCCTTGTTGCCGTGCATCAGCAGGATCGGTGCGCGGGTTTTGTTGATGGCGTTGAGCGGACTGGCGTCGGCGGGATTGAACCCGGCGATTTCGGCGGCGCGGGCAATGATGGCGGCGTAGTCGGCCTTGCTGAGAAACGCGCCGGGGAAGGGCAGCAGCGTGTGCCCGAAATGGGGAACTTCATCGGTGAAGCTGGCGAAGGAGGCGACCGCCACGACCGCGGCGACGCGCTGGTCGATGGCGGCGTACTGGATGGCGGTGGCGGCGCCCAGGGACACCCCGTAAACGCCGATGCGGTCGCCGCAGAGCCCGTGCTGCTGCAGGTAATCCGTGAGCTGCACCAGGTCGCGGGATTCGACGACGCCAAAGGTGATGTGTTTGCCGGTGGATTCGCCGTGGCCGCGGAGATCGACGAGGACGGTGCGATAGCCAGCCTTGTGGAAGGCGTCGTCGGCGTAACCGAGCCACGCGTGTTCGGCAAGGAACCCGTGAACGATCAGGATGGTGCCACGCGGCGGGGCGTGGTTGTCCGGCTCGCGCACCCAGGCGGAGAGCGTCGCGGCGGGCGGGCCGACGGCGATGCGCAGGTGGCCGTCGGTCGGATGTTCGATGGGAGCGAGCGGGCCGGCGAGCTTCTGGCGGAGCTCGTTGGGGGGAGCGACCATGCGGCGGGCGAGGAAGCGGTTGCTGCATCCGGTGAGCGTGAGGAGGCCGGCAGCGAGAATCACTTTCGCGCAATGGCGCATGGTCGTCCCCCGATCGATGGCTGGCCTTAGTGATGCACCGGCGTACCGAGCTGGCCGCCGACCTCGTCGAGCTTTTTCTTCAGCAGGTCGGTGGTGTTGGCTTCAAGGTTCAGGCGGAGGAGCGGCTCGGTGTTGCTCTTGCGCACGTTGAACCACCAGGTGTCATATTCCACCGTGAGGCCATCGAGATAGTCGACGGAGGCATCCTTGTAGCGGTCGGAGAGCTTGTTGATGGCGGCGTCCTTGTCGGCGACTTCGTAGTTGATCTCGCCGGAGGCGTAGTAGCGCTGCAGGGGTTTGAGGATCTGCGAGAGGGGCTGGTCGTATCCGGAGAGGACCGAAGAGGTTACGGCAAAGACGATGGCGCCGGAGTCGGTCTTGAAATTGTCGCGGAAGTAGAAGTGGCCGGAGAGCTCGCCGCCGAAGACGCCGTGGGAATCGGCGAGGGCTTTTTTCATGAAGACGTGGCCGACGCGTTCGCGCTTGGGGACGCCGCCGGCATTGAGGATTTCCTCACGGACGACGCGCGAGGAGCGAAGGTCGTAGGCGATGGCGCTGCTGGGATTTTTCTTGAGGAAGTCCTTGGCAAGGAACGCGGTGAGGATGTCGCAGCGGACGATCTTGGCCTGTTCATCCACGAAAATGCAGCGGTCGGCGTCGCCGTCGAAGCACACGCCGAAGTCGGCGGCGTTGGAGAGCACGGCCTCCTGGAGCTCGCGGAGGTTAGAATCGACCAGGGGGTTGGGCTCGTGTTTGAAGGTGCCGGTGATCTCGGTGTTGATGGTGATGATTTCGAGGTTGGGCTGTCCGACGAAGATATTGGGGACGAATTTGCCGGCCATGCCGTTGGAGCAGTCGACGACAACTTTGAGGGGGCGCTGGAGCTTGAGGAACTGGAGGACGTGGGATTTGTAGGGGCGGGAGAGGTCCATGGATTCGACGCGGCCGGTCTGGGCATTGGGGCCCTTGCGGAGGTTCATGGCGATGCGTTTGATTTCGTTGAGGCCGGTGTTTTCGCCGACCGGTCGGGCCTCGATGCCGGAGATTTTGAAGCCGTTGTAGTGGGCGGGGTTGTGGGAGGCGGTGACCTGGATGCCGCCGCAACAGCCGAGGTGGTTGATGGCGAAGTAGATCTGGGGGGTGTCGATCATGCCGATGTCGATGACGTTGGTGCCGGTGGAGAGAATGCCGTCGATGAGGGCCTTGGCGAGGGAGGGGGAACTGGT